>PWEL01000014.1 GCA_003553945.1 Mollicutes bacterium
GACTCCCAATAATCACAAATCTTAAATAGCTTCTGACAATACTCTCCCGCATTGTTTACATGCGGGAGAGTTTTTTGTGGCATAAACCGCTCTTATTCTTTATAATGGTGACTAGGTGATACTATGGATTTCATGTGGACGATCTACATGTTCATCATCGGGGCGATTCTGACTTCCTTTTTTATTCTCATCGGAATGCGCCTTCCCGAGAAGAAATCAATCATGGGGAGAAGCCATTGTGATGCATGTGAAGCGCAGGTGCCGTGGCATGGTCTCATACCGATTGTTGGGTATTTCCTTGTGCGAGGGCGCTGTCATGCCTGTGGCGCAAGGGTCTCTATCAAGTATCCGATTCTGGAACTCCTGGGGGCGGCCCTATTTTCCCTTGCGTATTTTTATTTGTCGGATAATGTGATAGAATACATGGTAAGCATTGTGTTTATCTCGCTCATGCTCATCGTGACGGTGAGCGACTTGGAACATCATATGGTTCCCGACAAGGTGCTTTTGATCATATTCCCTTTGCTTTTTGTTTTGCGCATGCTGTCCGATTGGATTACGCCGTGGACAAGCATCCTGGGGGCCTTGGGCGGCTTCGTGTTCATGTTCCTCGTCGCCTGGTACGGCAAGAACCGGTTCAAAAAGGAGGCCCTCGGCGGCGGCGATATCAAGCTCTACGTTCTCGTGGGGCTATTCTTGGGAATCGAGCTGGTGTTTTTGTCGCTCTTTTTCGCCGCCATCATCGCATTGCTTACGGCGAAGCTTCTTTTCAGGAATGTGAATCCCATTCCCTTCGTCCCCTTCATCTTCGCCGGGAGCTTGTTAGCTTATGTAGTCGGTCCCTGGCTGCTTGAATGGTACATGGGACTGCTGGGAGTCTAAGGAAGAGGTGTGTATATGCCGAGAAATACGTTGAACATATTCTTCACGGATAATGACGTCTCCTTCATCGAAAAGCCCGAGGGCTATCAGATGAAGAAGATGAAGTATAGCTCGGTCGAGCTTGAACCGGGCATCATCGAGAACGGCGTCATCTACCGTGAGGAGAAGCTCCTGAAGGTGCTCAAGGACACCTTCAAGCTCTTCAAGATACGTGCGAGACGGGTGAACCTCGTCGTGCACGAGGAGCTCTTCACCTTCAGGAAGATCGAAGTGCCCATCATCTATAAGCCCAACGAGATCGGCGACTACATCGAACAACAGATGCAGAAGATGATCATGGTGCCCTTCGAGGATATGAAGATGGACTATGTCATCCACAGCAAGAGCGAGGACCACTACGATGTCATCATGTTCTATGCGCCGAAGAACGAACTCAAGACCTATGTCTCCCTGTTCTACAAGATGAACATGCAGGTGATCCGCACCGACATACCCCCGCTCGCGCTACATCGTCTCTATTATTTCAGAAAGCACGAGGAGCCGGATCTGGAATTCGACAACGACATCATGTTTCTGCCGATCTTCAACGATACTTATTCGCTCTATATCTTCGATGAAGAGATTCCGCTCTTCTCGCTTGTGCAGAGCGTTCAGGCCAAGAATCTAGAGGACGACCGCTATCTTGATGTCATCGACGCCGATATCGCCAAAATCGCCAACTACTATAAATACAACATCCACGGCGGCGAGAAGGAGCTCTCCAAGATTGTCATCTTCAACCTCTCGAGCCGCTTCAAGGATGAGGACCTGCACGAATATTTCATAGAGGAGTCGGGGTCCTCGAACATCGAGCTCTTCGATATGAAACGCGTCAGTAAGATCGTCGATACGCTTATCGACAGGGACTGCTATATTCCGCTCGCCGCCTCGCTCATCCAGTCCAGGGGGTGGTTCTGATGCCGAACAGACACTATCAGGGCAAGGAGAGGGATACACAGGAATTCATCTATGTGGACCTCCTGCCGGATATGAAGCGCCCCCGGCAGTTCAATGTGAACATCATCCTCATCGTCTTGATCGCCGTCGGGTTGAGCTGGCTCATCATCTACATGCCCCTCAACACCCGGCAGGATGAACTCGACGAAGTCCTGGAGGCACAGAACGACCTTCAGAGCCAGTACGAGCTCACGGAACAGATCATCGCCTCCTACAGGCTCGATGCCGACAGGATCGACTTCATGCGCGACATCGAGGCGATCGATGAGCTGCAGAGTCATTATTACGACCATAAGCAGATCCTCGACGATACGATACGGACCGTGCATTCCGACGGCCGCATCCTCCGTTTCAGCTATAATAGTTTCCAGGAAACCTACACACTCCAGGTGAGCTATGTCCGCGAAGAAGAGTTCGAGGTGCTTGAGGAATATCTCTACGACCTCGATTTCGTTGAATCGGCATCCTACGACAGCGTGAGGGTCCCGGAAGGTCCGGCGAACGTCCAGGCCAGAGTCATCGTGGAGGTGGACCCCGATGCTGAGTAAACGGTTGAGCGATTTCATCTTCCTGGGCATCATCGTGCTCGTCATCATCGCCGTCGTCGTCGCCCGTTTCTTCCTCCTCGGCGTCTTCGACGACCGGATAGAAGAGGCGAAGGAGACCAACGAGGACCTGGAGATCGAGCTTCTCGAGAACCAGCAGCTCATCAGCGACTACCGTGATGACGTGCTTCCGAGCGAAGCGGAGCTTCATCGCGCCATGCCCTCCTCCTATTCCTATACGCGCCTCCGAAATAAGGTCCAGGGACACCTCGAACTAGAAGGCATCACCGCTGAAGCGCACCGCGACCGGAGCGTCGAGATCAACGAGAACGCCGCCATCCCGCCCGAGGCCGCGCTGAGTGAATACGCCGGTCCCTACGACGCCGTCGGCATCCGCATCCGTTTCAATACGGACGATGTGAGCGAAGCGGCGGATGTGGTCGACAGGCTGTATGCGCAGGATCAGCTGTTCGTGCTTCACAGCGTGGAATACGAGACCGGGGGCACGTCGCGCCTCGACCTCCGCTTCATCACTTTCTATCATCTGCAAGAATAAAGCCGCTCGCTCGAGCGGCTTTTCTATAGGTTCTCGATGGCTTCGACGAGGGTGTCGTAGAGTTCATCCTGCGGGACGCGCCTCACGACCTCCCCCTTCTTGAAAAGGAGCCCGCTCTCCTTCCCGCCGGCGATGCCGACATCGGCCTCCTTCGCTTCATCCGGGCCGTTCACCGCGCAGCCCATGATGGCGACGGTGATAGGACGGGGATTTTCTTCCAGATAGGCCTCGATTCGCCTCACGAGCGGGTCCATGTCATAGGCGAGGCGACCGCAGGTCGGACAGGCGATGAGCTTCGGACCCTTGATGAGACCGAAGCTACTGAGGAGCTTCCTGCCAATTCTGAGCTCGTCCTCCCGGCGTTCCGTGAGGGATACGCGTATCGTGTCGCCGATGCCGTGAAACAGCATGACGCCGAGCCCGGCGCTGCTCTGCACGGTACCCTGTTCATAGGTGCCGGCCTCGGTGATGCCGATATGGAGGGGATAGGGCATTGTCTTCGCCGCAAGCAGGTTCGCTTCAACCGCGAGCGTGACATCGCTCGCCTTGAGGCTCACGACGATCTTCTCGTGCCCGTAGGATTCAAGCATCTCCGCCTGGCGCCTCGCGCTTCCGACCATCGCTTCCTTCGTACGGCCGTAGCGTTTCACAAGATCCTTCTCGAGGCTCCCCGAGTTCACGCCGATCCGGATGGGGACATTTCGTGCCTTCGCCGCTTCGGCGAGGGCACGCACATGTTCGGCCTTGTTCAGATTGCCCGGGTTGATCCTAATCTTGTCGACGCCGCTTTCGATCGCGGTGAGGGCGAGGCGGTGGTCGAAATGGATGTCGGCGACGAGGGGCGTGTCCGTCTCTTCCTTGAGGGTCCTGATCGCTCGGGCGTCGGCCGCATCATTCACGGCGACGCGGACGAGTTCCGCGCCCGCCTCACTATAGCGTCTGATCTCTTCGATGCATGTCTCGCTTTTCGGCGGAGCCTTGGTCATGGTCTGCAGGACGACGCGGTCCTGTCCGCCGATTGCGACATTCCCGACGTGTACTGTCCGCGTGTCTTTTCGTCTATACATAGCTATCACCGAATCCATTATAATAGAGAATACGGAGTTTTGCACGTTTTAAACTTGATTTTCCCCGCTTTTGATGCTACGATAGGGTCGATAATTACAAGGAGGCATGGACATGCGCGTACAATTCACCCTTCGTTGCGAAAATTGCAGATCCGAGAACTACATCTACACCAAGAACAAGCAGAGCCATCCGAAACGCATGGAAGTCAAGAAGTTCTGCAAGAAATGCAACGAGCACACGATGCATAAAGAGAAAAAATAAAAACTTCTTGCAAAAGAAGTTTTTTTGGAGGTTGCCATGAAAACCATTATCGGTCTCGACATCGGAGGCTCCTCGATCAAGGTCGGCCGTTTCGATTCAGAAGGGACCCTCATCGAGCGCTCGTCCCTGAGGACGCGGCTGGATGATGACGGCGCCCATATCCTGAAGGATGCCGCCCGGGCGGTGAAGGACGATGATATCGCGGGCGTGGGCATCGGTGTCCCGGGGCCTGTCAAGGATGGCTTCATAAGCGGGGCTGTCAACCTGGGCTGGGGCACTTTCAATGTGCGCGAGACGTTCCTCGACCATCTCGGGCGCGATGTGCCCGTCTATGTGGAGAACGACGCCTCCATCGCCGGCTACGGCGAATACACCATGCGCGGCCGCCCGGAAGAGACCTTCGTGTTCCTGACGCTCGGCACCGGCATCGGCGGGGCGATCATCGAGCACGGCCGCCTCATCCGCGGCGCGCACGGGGCCGCAGGCGAGTTCGGCCATATGAAGATCGCCAAAGACGGGCCGCTCTGCGGCTGCGGCAAGCGGGGCTGTCTCGAGACCTTCGCCGGCAGCCGTGCGATGCATAACCGCGTAAAGGCCTTGAAGGATGACTACCCGGGCAGTGCGCTGCTCGATGGCAGGCTCAACGCCGCGAAGATCCTAAGACATGCGCCGCGCGATGCGCTCGCCGAACGCGTCGTCGAGGAGGCCGCCGACGCTATGGGGCGGAGTCTTTCTTTGATCATCGGTACGCTCGACCCCGACCGCATCGTCTTCGGTGGCGGGCTCGCCGAGATTGAAAGCGACTACCTCGAGAGGATCCGTGCGCATTACGAACGCTATAGATTCCTCAATGTCACGCCCGTCTTTGAAACGGCGAAACTGGGGAATGATGCCGGTATATACGGCGCGATGGGGCTTTTACGCAATGATTGAGATCATAAAGAGCGGATTCGAGGAGAACACGTATGTCCTCGTCGATGACGGCGAGGCCGTCATCGTCGACCCCGGGTCGAACGCGGAGGAGGCGCTGGATTTCATTGAGAAAAAAGGCGCTACCCTGAAGGCTTACTGGTTGACGCACGGCCATTTCGACCACATCAGCGGTCTCGGCGCCTGCCTCAAACGCATTGATGCGCCCGTCTATATCCACGAGGCCGAACGCCATAAGCTCTTTGACGGCTCGGCCAACCTTTCAGTCTATATGGGCGACGACTATGCGCTCAGTGATGCCGCCAAGGTGAGAAGCATCGTCCATGACGACGCCTTGACGCTCGGCGACGCCACCTGGTGCGTCGTGCACACCCCCGGCCACGCCGAGGGGGCGGTCTGTCTTCATCAGGACGGCGTGCTGTTGAGCGGCGACACGCTCTTCAAGGGCGGCGTCGGCAGGACGGACCTTCCGGGCGGCGACCCCGGAGCGCTTGAATCCTCGCTGCATTATCTGATAGAGACATTCAGGGGCGATACCTCAGTCTATCCCGGGCACGGCCCGCCGACGACGATCGCTGAAGAAAAGCGCCATAACCCCTTTCTATGAAGGCTACGGGAAGTAGCCTTTTTTCACGGGGGATTTTTAGCACTCACCACTTGACAGTGCTACGACCTTCGTTTATAATACCATTAGCATTCGGAAAGGTCGAGTGCTAAAAGAGGTGAAACCATGTTGACGGAGCGCCAGAAACAAGTGTTGAAACTGATTGTCGAAGAGTTTGTGCGCACCGCGGAACCGGTAGGGTCGCGGGCGCTTTCAAAGCGTCTGAATTTTTCATCGGCGACCATCCGCAACGACATGGCCGACCTCGAGGAGGGCGGTTATCTCGAGAAGACGCATTCCTCGAGCGGACGCGTCCCCAGCGAACAGGGCTATCACTATTATGTCGAGATCCTCATGCATGAAGGGGTCGACACGTCGCTGGACCTCACGCTGATCGACGACCTCTTCGAGAAGGACATGACCCGCGATGAAACCATCGAGCGGGCGATTGACCTGCTTTCGCAGCTGACGAACTACACCTCCGTAGCGCTCGGTCCGACGGCGCACAACTCCCGCGTGAAGAAGATCGAGATGATCCCCCTCTACGGGGAGCTGAGCGTGCTCGTCATCGTGACGAACCTCGGACATGTCGAGAGCAAGAACATCACCCTTCCCAAGGGCACGGACACTGAAGAGCTCAAGCACATCATGCAGATCCTCAACGACATCCTCTACGGCGTGCCCATCTCGCAGGTGTCTCAGAAATTGCGCTACGATGTGGACCATCAGAAGATCAAGGAGCTGCTCGCCTACAACAAGCAGATCATCGACGCCTTTTTAGACGCCTTCAGCCGCTTCACCAGAAGCAAGTTCTATCTCTCCGGCCAGTCGAACATGCTCTATCAGCCGGAGTTCAAGGACCTCGATCGGGTCAGGGAGCTGATGAATTTCTTCGAACGCAACGACATCCTGCGTCTCATCGAGCACAGCTCCTCGAACGGCGTCACCGTGCGCATCGGACGGGAGAATCAGATCAACGCCATGAAGGACTGTTCGGTCGTGACCGTGCCCTACGAGCTCGACGAGGGACAGAAAGGCACCATCGCGGTCGTCGGTCCGACGCGGATGGAGTACCGGAAGGTCATCCCGCTCCTGCAATATCTCGCCCAACACCTTTCAAAGCTATAGAGGAGGCATGCCATGACAGAGAAGAAGCGAAAATCCACTGAGGAGGAATCCGCAAAACAAGAGACAGGAGAAAAAACGGAGGAGCCTCAGGAGGAGACGAAAAAAGACAAGAAGGAAAAGAAGAAAGAAAAGAAGGAAGAGAAGAAACAGCGCAAGGAGGACGAGAAGATCGAGGAACTCAAGGAGGAGAACGCACAGCTCAAGGAACAGATCCTCCGCAACCAGGCGGAGCTCGAGAACTTCAAGAAGCGCATGCGCGAGGAACGCATCAAGGACCGCAAGTTCGCCAACGCCGAGTTGGTGAAGGGGCTGCTCCCCATCCTTGATAATTTCGATCTCGCGCTCGAGCGGGAGAGGCAGAACGAATCATTGCAGGCATCCCTCAAAGGCTTCGAGATGATAAAGCGCGATCTGTTCAAGACATTAAAGGACGCTGGTCTTGAGGAGGTCGAGGCTCTCGGGGAGCCTTTCGACCCGACCTATCACCAGGCAGTCAGCACGGAGGCGCGCACTGACTGTGAAGAGAACACCGTCCTAGAAGAGATGCAGAAAGGCTATCTCTTCAAGGACCGCTTGCTGAGACCGGCCATGGTCAAAGTGAGCGTCGTCCCCGAAGAAGATTCCGAAAATGAAGAAAATACCGCCAGTGAAGAAAAAGGAGAGGGTTGATCAATGGCTAAGAAAATGATCGGTATCGACCTAGGCACCACCAATTCATGCGTCGCTGTCATGGAGGGCGGGGATCCCAAGATCATCCCCAACCCTGAAGGCGGACGCACAACCCCGAGCGTCGTCGCATTCAAAGATGAAGAGATCCAGGTCGGCGACGTCGCCAAGCGACAAGTCATCACCAACAAGGACACAGTGACGTCCATCAAGCGCAAGATGGGCAGCAAGGAAAAGACCAGGATCGAGAGTAAGGACAAGTCATATACGCCGCAGGAGATCTCGGCGATGATCCTTCAGCACCTCAAGAAGTCGGCTGAAGAGTATCTCGGCGAAGAGGTCGAGGAGGCCGTCATCACTACGCCGGCTTACTTCTCCGACGCGCAGCGTCAGGCAACCAAGGACGCCGGCAAGATCGCCGGACTCGAGGTCAAGCGCATCATCAACGAACCGACCGCCGCGTCCCTCGCCTACGGACTCGACAAGGAGGAAGGCGACCAGACCATCCTCGTCTACGACCTCGGCGGCGGCACCTTCGACGTCTCCATCCTCGAACTCTCGGAAGGCACCTTCGAAGTCATCGCCACCGCCGGCAACAACAAGCTCGGCGGCGACGACCTCGACGAGCGCATCATCGAGCACCTCGTCAGCGAGTTCAAGCGCGAGCACGGCGTCGACCTCAAAAAGGACAAGATGGCGCTCCAGCGCGTCAAGGACGCTGCGGAGAAAGCGAAGCGCGAGCTCTCGAACGTCACATCGACCTCGATCTCGCTGCCCTACATCACCGTCGGCAACGACGGCCCGCTCCATATGGACACCACATTGACCCGCGCAAAATTCAACGAGCTCACCGACGACCTTATCGAGAAGACGCGCGAACCCATCAAGCGCGCCCTCAAGGACGCGGATCTCTCCGCGAAGGATTTGCATAAGGTCCTCCTCGTGGGCGGTTCGACCCGCATCCCCGCCGTGCAGGAGATGATCAAGAAAGAACTCGGCAAGGAGCCCTCCAAGGGCATCAATCCCGACGAAGTCGTCGCGCTCGGCGCCGCAATCCAGGCAGGCGTCCTGCAAGGCGATGTCAAGGACGTGCTCCTGCTCGATGTCACGCCCCTCTCTCTCGGCATCGAGACGCTCGGCGGCGTCTTCACCAAGCTCATCGAGCGCAACACCACCATCCCCACCAGCAAGTCGCAGATCTTCTCCACGGCGGAAGACAATCAATCCGCCGTCGACATCCACGTCCTGCAGGGTGAAAGGCCGATGGCCAATCAGAACAAGTCCCTCGGCAAGTTCCAGCTCACCGACATCCCGCCCGCGCCGAGAGGCGTCCCCCAGATCGAAGTGACCTTCGATATCGACGCCGACGGCATCGTGCACGTCACCGCCGAGGACAAGGGCACCGGCAAGAAGCAGAACATCACCATCAAGAACCAGGAAGGCCTCACCGAAGAAGAGATCGACCGCATGGTCAAGGAGGCCGAGGAGAACGCCGAGAAGGACAAGGAGCTCAAGGAACTGGCCGAGCTCAAGAATGAAGCCGACCAGCTCGTCTTCCAGACACGGAAGGCCATCAAGGACCTCGGCGACGACATCGACGAGAACGAGAAGCAGGACGCCGAGGAGAAGGCCGATGCGCTGAAGAAAGCGATAGAGAACGACGATATCGACGATATCAAGGCGAAGAAGGAAGACCTCGAATCCGTCGCTCAGCAGCTCGCCTCGAAAGCCTACGAGAAAGCGCAGCAACAACAGCAGCAACAGGACCAAGGCGACGAGGAAGCAAGCGAATCGGATTCCGACGATGACGACGTTGTCGACGCGGACTACGAAGAAGTGGACTAGACACGATGCGGGCCGTGCGCCCGCATCGCCTGAAATCGAGGTGAAAGCATGAGCAAACGAGATTACTACGAAGTCCTGGGTGTCGACAAGAATGCGTCGAAGGACGACATAAAACGCGCCTATCGCAAACTGGCTCGAAAATATCACCCCGATGTCAGTGAAGAAGAGAACGCAGAAGAGAAGTTCAAGGAGATCCGTGAAGCCTACGATGTCCTGAGCGACCCGCAGAAGCGCGAACAATACGACCGCTTCGGCCACTCCGCCAGCCAGCAGGGCCAACAGGGCGCTGGCTTCGGCGATTTCACCGGCGGTTTCGGGAATTTCGATTTCGAGGATATATTTTCACAGTTCTTCGGTGGCGGCGCCCGCGGCGCGCAGCGGCAGAGAGCCCGCAAGGGCCAGGATATCCAGAAGCGCATGCGCGTGAGCTTCAAGGACGCGGTCCACGGCGCGAAGAAGAAGATCCGCACCAGAGTGTTCGAGGACTGCGAGTCCTGCGGCGGCAGTGGTGCGGAGAGCCAGGATGACATCGATACCTGTCCGAAATGCAACGGCAGGGGCAGCGTGACCGTCGAACAACAGACCATCTTCGGCCGCACGCGGACCGAGACCGTATGCCCTGACTGTCAGGGCACCGGCCAGAAGATCAAGAACGCCTGCAAGACGTGCAAGGGCGAAGGCACCGTCGCCAAGGACAAGACAGTCAATGTCAACGTCCCGGCCGGTGTGGATACGAACCATCAGCTCCGCATGCCCGGCTTCGGCCATAAGGGCGTCAACGGCGGCCCGCCGGGAGACCTCTACATTGTCTTCGAGGTCGAAGAGGACGATGTCTTCAAGCGTCAGGGCGACGACCTCTACATCGACATCCCCATCACCTTCACGCAGGCCGCGCTGGGCGATGAGATCACCGTCCCCACGCCTTATGGCAACGTGAAGCTCAAGATCCCCTCCGGCACCCAGTCGCACAAGAAGTTCCGCATCCGCGGCAAGGGCATGCCGAACCTGAGAAGCAAGCGGAACGGCGATCTGCACGCCATCGCCAAGGTCGTCACCCCGACCAAGCTGAACAAGAAACAAAAAGAGCTGCTCGAGAAACTCTCCAAGACCGACCTCATGCAGAGCAGTTCGCTCTGGGACAAGATCAAGTCCAAGTTCACCCAATAAAAAAATGGCCGCGATATCGAATGATGATATCGCGGCCTTTGTCTTTATTCTTCCTTGTCGAGAAGATATGCGTGGATCTTGCGGGAGATGGCGTCCGGCTTGTCGAAGAGCACGGCGTGGCCGGCCTCTTCATAGCGGACGAGCTCGACGTCGCCGGGCAGCCAGGATTTGTTGTTTTCGGCGGTCGATACGGGCACGACGCCATCGTCCTCTCCGTGGATGATGAGGACAGGCTTGTCGAGCTTCTCGATCTCACCGGTGCCTTCCACGACGCCGTTATGTTCATCCGTGATGTTGAAGGTGCCGATCGCATAGTTGACATCGGCCAGGTTGCGTTGGTTCAAAAAAGCGTCGACGTACTTGGTCATGCGGGCCTCGTTCGGCTGTCTATGCGTATAGAGGCCTTTTTCGAGAATCTTGGCGATCAAGCGTCTGGCTTCTCGTTTCCTGAGCCGCTCGACACCCTTGACGCTCTTCTCGATCTCTTCCTTCGTTTCGAGGTATCTGCCCTTGATGAGACCGAAGAGGTATTGTTTGCGGGAGGGGAATCCCTGCGCGCTGCCCGAGCCGAGAAGGACGAGGCGGTGGACCTTGTCGGGATAGTCGAGCGCGAAACGCATCGCGACATTGCCCCCGAGGGACCAGCCTGCGACCGATGCCTTATCGAGCTTGATCGCATCCGTGAAGGCGGCCAGGTCGTCGACGAAATCCTTGAGGCTTTCGACGGGGTTCTCGTATGTGGATTCACCGAAGCCTCTCAGATCGACGGCGTAGACCGTGAAATCATCGCTCAGATAGTTCATCAGCACATCCATGTTCTCGGAACTCGTCATGTTGCCGTGGATGAGGATGAGAGGGTGGTCGCCGCCGCGCTTGATGCGGAAATACATCTTTTCTCCGTTCGGTAGCTTGGCTTTCTTTTCTTCGTAGAATTTCATTGCGTCACATTCCTCATGGTCGTTTTCGTATCTAATATCATTCTATCAGACCTGAAGGGCATATTCAAATATTAACGCGCCGGGAAAGGCTTGCGCCGATGCTCGGCATGATTTACAATAAGAATGATTGCAAAGGAGGAGTGCGACATGGAAAAAGAGACAGCCTACACAGCGGACCAGAAGAAGATGGAGGAGAGGCTCTACAGCCGCAACTTCACCAAGGGCGGTTTCGACCTCAATCCCTTCGTCTCGTTCACAGCGGGAATTCTGGTGCTTATACTCATCATCTACGCCCTGATCGCGAACGCCGGCCTCTTCGGCCTTCAGCCGGCGGATGAGACCTTCCACAGCGTCCGGAGCTGGGTGACGTCGAACGCCGACTGGGTTTTCATCTTCGCGACGAACTTCTTCATCGTGCTGGCGATATTCCTCGCCTTCTCGAGACTCGGGCGCGTCCGTCTCGGCGGCATGCAGGCGAAGCCGAGATTCTCCAATTTCGCCTGGTACTCCATGCTCATGAGCGCCGGCATGGGAATCGGTCTCATGTTCTGGGCCGTCGGGGAGCCCCTGACGCATATGAACGAACCCGGGCCGATCTTTCAGGATGCGGACGGGCCTGTCTCGGCGATGGCCTCGACATTTTTGCACTGGGGCCTTCACGCCTGGGCGATCTATGCGATCATGGCGCTCGCGCTCGCCTTCTTCGCTTACAACAAGAAACTGCCCCTCTCACTCCGTTCCATCTTCTATCCCATCTTCAAGGAACGGGTCTACGGCAGGCTCGGGGATTTCATCGACCTTTTCGCCGTGCTCGCGACGCTCTTCGGCCTCGCGACCTCGCTCGGCCTCGGGGTCCAGCAGATCAACAGCGGCCTCGGCCAGCTGACAGGTATCGAGGTCTCGCCCGTGATGCAGGTCGTCATCATCGCAGTGATCACCGCGATCGCGGCGGTCTCCATCATCTCCGGCATCGACAAGGGTGTGAAGAACCTCTCGAAGATCAACATGAAGCTCGCGCTTCTCTTCATGCTCGCCCTTTTCCTCCTCGGCCCGACGCTCTATATCGTCAGGCTCTTCGCGAGCTCCTTCGGAATGTATCTGAGCGATCTGCCTCAGGCGGCGTTCTTTTTGACCCTTACTGAAGGCGGCGCCCGCGAATGGCAGGGCTCATGGACGATCTTCTATCTTGCCTGGTGGATCTCCTGGAGCCCCTTCGTCGGCATGTTCATCGCCAGGGTATCCTGGGGAAGGACCATCCGTGAATTCATCATCGCCGCGCTTTTAGTGCCCTCCCTGCTTTCCTTCATCTGGCTCAGTGTCTTCGGCGGGGCGGCGTTCGATGTCGATGCGGCGACTGGCGGGAGGCTGTTCGCCCTCGTCGGCGACAATCTCCCCGGCGCGCTGTTCGAGCTTCTGAACCTGATCGACATCCAATTCCTGCAGGGGCTTGTATCGGTGCTCTTGATCATCCTTGCGACGGCGATCGTCATCTTCTTCTTCATCACCTCCAGTGATTCCGGCTCCATCGTCGTCAACGCCATCGCCAGCGGCGGCAAGACAAAGACGAGATCCCGCCAGCGTGTGGCGATCGCGGTGGTCGAAGGCGTCATCGCCGCGCTGCTCATCCTCATCGGCGGCGAACGTGCGCTACAGACGCTTCAGGACGCCGTGATCGTGACGGGACTTCCTTTCGCCATCATCCTGGTGATGATGAGCGTCCTTTTGCTGCGTGCGTTGCAGACGACGTACAAGCGCCAGGAGCATCTTAGGGAGAAGCGCCGCATCAGAAGCATCATCGAGATGGAGCACGACCTCATCCCCGAGGGAGACCCCGGTTCGGAAGGGTGATCGCATGCAGCGCTATTTTCTAAACCGTCCACTAGGGACGCGTATTCATATAGAGGAAGCGGATGTCATCCATCACATCAAGGACGTCATGCGCATGCAGAAGGGCGAGGAGATTGTTCTCTGCGACAGCGAGGAGACGTGCTATGCCGCGAGGATTGACGCGATCGGCGCCTCCCGCGTCGTCTGCGAACGCCTCTACCGCGTCAAGACGGCGAAACACCCCCTCGATATCACGCTGGGCATGGCGCTCGTGCGCAGGGTGCCTTTCGAATGGACGCTTGAGAAGGCTGTCGAGCTCGGCGCTCGGGCCTTCATCCCCGTTGAATGTGCGAGGAATGTCGTCCGCCTCGATAAGAAGGCAGAGAAGAAGCACGAGCGCTTCAATCGCATCGCGAAGGAGGCCGCCGAGCAGTGCCATCGGGACGATGTCATGACCGTCCATCGCGCAAGGGCGCTCGATGAGATTGATGCGGAGGCGTACGACCATGTCCTCTTCGCCTATGAGGAAGAGTCGGAGGCGACTCTGAAACATATTCTAAGCCCCATTGAAAAGCGCGCCCGCATCCTCGTCCTCATCGGCCCGGAAGGCGGATTCACTGAAGAGGAAGCCGCCATGCTCGTTTCCAAAGGGGCGCAACCTTTCTCCTTAGGGCCGCGCATTCTCAGAAGCGAGACCGCCGCGGTCTATTCTTTAAGCGCTATGAGCTATGAAAGCGAGTTGAATCATTCATGAAGGTCGCCTTCAGAACACTAGGCTGCAAAGTCAATCTCTATGAGAGCGAGGCACTCAAGAACGCCTTTCATGCGCGGGGTTTCGAGACCGTCTCGGGTGAGGGCGCGGATGTCGTCATCGTCAACACCTGCACGGTGACCCATTCCAGCGCGGCGAAGAGCCGCAAGGAGATCCGCCGGGCGACGCGGAGGAACCCGGACGCCGTCGTCGCGGTCCTCGGATGTTATTCACAGCTTTCAAAGGAACGTGTCGAAGCGATCGAGGGTGTCGATATCATCATGGGCACCGCCGACCGCGGTCGGCTCATCGACTATGTCGAGCAGGCGCTCAAGAACAAAACGACAACCGTCGATGTCAAGGATTTCTCCCATCTCGGCGGTTTTGACGACCTCTATCTCGAGGCGTATTCCGACAAGACCCGTGCGTTCTTGAAGATTCAGGACGGCTGCGATCAGTACTGCAGCTACTGCATCATCCCCCGTGCGAGAGGTCCCGTCCGCTCGCGGGCGACCCGCGACGTCCTCGCTGAAGCAAAGCGCCTCGTTGCGAACGGTTTCAAGGAGATCGTGCTCACAGGCATCCACACCGGAAGCTATGGCAAGGACCTGCCCGACACGACATTCCACGGGCTGCTCGATGCACTTAGAAACATCGACGGCCTCCAGCGGCTGCGCATCTCCTCGATCGAGATGCATCAGATCGACGAGGCGCTGCTTGCCTTGCTTGCGGGGGATGATACGTTCGCCCCGCACCTTCATATCCCGCTTCAGCACGGGAGCGACAGGATCCTCAGGCGCATGCGGAGGCGCTACAGTGCTTCAGAATATGAAGCGATGATTGAGAAGGTCCGGCACTATCTCCCTGACGCGGCCATCACGACGGATGTGATGTGCGGCTATCCCGGTGAAGAGGAGGCGGACTTTCAAAAGACGCTCGAACTCGCCGAGCGCGTCGGATTCTCCGAGATGCATGTATTCCCCTATTCAGCGAGGGAGGGGACGAAAGCGTATGATGAGAACCTGGAATCGCCGATCGCGCCGGAGGTGAAGAAAGCCCGCGTTAAGACGCTCCTTGCGCTTAACGAAAGCCTTGCCGGAGCGTATAGGGAGTTCCTCCGCCATAGGCGGAAGCCGCTCGAAGTGCTCATCGAGCACTGTGAAGCGGGGATGTGCCGGGGCCATACGGGGGAATATCTCTATGTCGAAGTCGAACATGACACCCGCGAGAACACTATGATGCGTGTCACGCTAGAAGACGCCGCCTACCCCGTCTCGCGGGCCTTTGCACTTGAAACCGGCCCGAAACGCGGGTGAGACGTGATAGCAGCCGTGCTGTTCACCCGGAAAAACAATAAAAACACCGTCGTCAGCCATAAAATCCTTTACATCGCGCGCATTTTTTGGTAAGATTACTATAGATTTTTAAGGAATTCACCGTTGAGCGGAAGGGAGGGAAACCTCACATGGCCAAAACAAAAACTGTTGTGCGCAACAACGAGTCTCTTGATAGCGCGCTGAAACGTTTCAAGAAGAATGTTTCACGTTCGGGGACCCTTGCGGAAGCGAAACGTCGCGAATATTACGACAAACCCAGCGAGATCAAGAAGAAACAGAAGAAAGAGCGGAACAAGAAATAGGACATGAATATAAGCGGTGAAGACACTTTCGCCGCTTATTTTTTCACTCCGCACACAGCCCTTTGTATGCTATAATATAAGAAGGGCTTATTTTTTGAAAAAAGGAGTCGGATTGCTTGGAGCTTATAAAACTCGATATCACGTTCAAGAACATCCATACATTCAGCGCCATCATCGGTGTGAACGACCGTCACCTGGATGTGCTGAACCGCCTGTTCGACACCACGATCTACACCAAGGGCGAGACGATCAAGATTCCTGCAGAGGACGAAGCCATCAAGGAGCGGCTCGAGGACACGTTCTTCGTGCTCATCCGTCTCGTCGACGGCGGCATCTCCATCTCCGAGCGCGATGTCATCTACGTCGCCAAGCTCGTCGAGGAGATGGACAAGGAGCGGATCGTCGAGCATTATGTCGAGCAGGTCGAGATCACGAAGACGACGACCGGCAAGCCGATTTATGCGAAGACCATCAATCAAAAGACGTATCTTGAAGCCATAGAGCAAAACGACCTCGTCTTTTCAACCGGTCCGGCCGGAACCGGCAAGACGTATGTGGCGATCATGCATGCGGTCGCGAAGCTGAAGAACGGCGACATCGACAAGATCATCCTCACCCGTCCGGCGGTGGAGGCCGGGGAGAGCCTGGGCTTTCTGCCCGGCGACCTCAAGGAGAAGATCGACCCTTATCTCAGGCCTCTATACGATGCGCTCAATGAAGCGCTCGGCGTCAAGCAGACCGACGAGCTCATCGAGAACGGCGTCATCGAGATCGCACCGCTCGCCTATATGCGGGGGCGCACACTCGAGAGCGCCTATGTCGTCCTCGATGAAGCCCAGAACACCACGAAGGGCCAGATGAAGCTCTTTCTTAGCCGTCTAGGGTTCCATTCCAAGATGGTCGTCACCGGCGACCTCACCCAGACGGACCTTCCGAAGCATGCGGAAAGCGGTCTGACGCACGCCATCAGACTTTTAGAAGACGTCCGCGGCATCGCGGTCATCCGGTTCGAACGCATCGATGTCATCCGTCATCCACTCATCCAGAGGATATTGGAGCGATATGAAGATGAAGATTAATGTGATCAATCAGTGCAACGAGGAGAACCACGGCCCCTTCATCCAGAAGATCCTGAAGAAAGCCTACAAGATGATGGGCGTCAAGAAGAAGCTCGCGCTCAATGTCATCCTTGTGACCAACGACTATATGCGCGAGCTCAACAAGACCTACCGCGGGCGGGATGCCGTCACGGACGTACTGACCTTCCCGAGCGAGCTCAAGGACGAGCTCGGCGATGTCTTCATCGCCCTGCATGTAGCGTATGAACAATCGAGAGGCTACGGCCACACCTTCAAGCGCGAACTGGGATTCCTCGTTGTGCACGGCTTTTTGCACGCTCTAGGATATGACCATGATTCGGAGGAGAAGGAACACGTCATGTTCAATCTTCAGGAGAAGATTCTCAATAAGATGAAACTCTACAGATGAGGTGAAATAATGGACCAGAAACTCAGCAAGGCGGCGCAAGACGCGCTGAAAAACGCCTATGTCCCCTATTCGGACTTCCCCGTCGCCGCGGCCCTGCGCCTCGCGGACGGCAGGATCATAACGGGCGTCAACGTGGAGAACGCCTCCTACGGCTTGTCGAACTGCGCCGAGCGGACGGCGCTCTTTTCCGCCTACGCCGAAGGCTACCGGAAAAGCGATATCGTCGAAGTCGTCGTGACGACGAAGAACGAATCGCTCGTCTCGCCCTGCGGCGCCTGCCGGCAGGTCATGAATGAGCTCGTCCCCGCCGATGCGTTAGTGCACATGGTCGATGCGACGGGCGATGTCAAGACACTTGCCAACCATGAACTTCTTCCCTACGCGTTCAGCGAGGAGGAGCTCCCGGAGTGAAATCCGGATTCATTGCGCTGATCGGCCACCCCAATGTCGGCAAGAGCACGTTCTTGAATCAGGTGCTCGGCGAGAAAGTGACCATCACCTCGACGAAACCGCAGACCACGCGCAACACCATCCGCGGGATCTACACCGACGATGAGGCGCAGATGGTCTTTTTAGACACCCCCGGCATCAGCAAGCCCAAGCATGAACTCGGCGCCTACATGCGCCGGACGGCGTTCAAGTCTCTTGAAGCGGTCGACCTCGTGCTGCTCATGGTCGATGCGCTCGATGACAAGCGCCCTTTTGATGAGAAGCTGCTCGAACGCATCAAGCAGATCGACACTCCGATGTTCCTCATCGTCAACAAGATCGACGCCGTCAGGGATTTCGATCGCCTGAAAGCCTATGTCGAGCGCCTCAAGAAATTATACGATGTGGATGAGGCCTTCCTCATCAGCGCGAAGGAGGGCTGGCACACCGACCGATTGCTTTCGGATATCAAGGACGGCCTGGAAGAAGGGCCCGCCTATTATCCGAAAGAGTGGAAGACGGACCAGCCGGAACGCTTTGTCATCGCGGAACGCATCCGCGAGAAAGTGCTCGAGTTCACACACGAGGAGGTCCCGCACAGCGTGGCCGTGATCTTAGAGAGCCTCGAAACGGATGATGCGCACGAGAATCTTCTGAATGTCTACGCCAATATCATCGTCGAACGTCCTTCGCAGAAAAAGATCGTCATCGGCAAGGGCGGGGAGATGATGAAGAAAATCGGCACCGCGGCGCGGAAGGGCCTCGCCGACCTCCTCGGCAGCAAGATCTATCTGGATCTCCACTGCAAGGTCATGAGGGACTGGCGCCACAAGCAGCAATCGCTCAGACACGTCGGCTACAAGGACGAGTGAGCGCGATGAAAGCCTATATCCTCCGCACCATCGAATACAGGGACACCAGCCGGCTGCTTTATGCCTATACCGAAGACGGCGTCAAAAGCATGATCGCCCGCGGCGTGAAGAAGCTTCAGAGCCCGCTCGGACCGCTTTCGCAGCGCGGGCTGCTTCTGGAAGTGGACATAGGAGGCGGATCGCTGCCGACATTGAAGGATGCGCAGCTGATCGATCGCTTCGCGCCCATCAAGGAGGACATCCTCAAGTCGACGGTGCTTTCGACAGTGGAGGAGCTCATCTACTACAACGTGCACCGCGACGACGCGCATGAACGCCTCTTCGACTTCCTCATGCGCTACATCGACGTCCTCGCGCGGACCGATGCGCCGGTTGAGCTGCTCTTGGTCTTTGAGCTCAAGTTCCTGTGGTTCTTAGGCGCTGGCGTCTATCTGAAGGCGTGCCACGTGTGCGACGCGAAGGAAGGGCTTCATTATGATGCACATCAGGGCGCGCTCGTATGCGATGCGCACGCGCCAGGGAATCATAAATTATATGGAAAAGATATTTACGGGCCCTTGCGGTATTATTACTATGCGGACATCAACCGTTTCACCCCGCTTCACCCGGGAATTGATACAATCAGCAGCCTGCTTGGACATACCGATGCGCTTTACAGGATGCACCTGGGGTTCAGGAGCAAGGCGAAAACAATAGCGAAATCCCTACTCTGACTTGGAGGAATCCACATGTCACTCACAATGGAGCAACTGGTCAATTACACGAAGAACTACGGCTTCGTCTTTCAAGGGAGCGAGATCTACGGAGGTCTCGCGAACACCTGGGACTACGGACCGCTCGGCGTGGAGCTCAAGAACAACCTGAAGAACATCTGGTGGCGCCGTTTCGTCCAGGAGAGCCCCTACAACGTCGGATTGGATTCGGCGATCCTCATGAATCCCACGACATGGGTCGCAAGCGGCCACGTGGACAGCTTCACCGACCCCTTGATCGACTGCAGATCCTGCAAGAGCCGTCACCGCGCCGACCATCTGGTCGAGGCGCATGATGCATCCATAGAAGCGGACGGCCTCTCCATGGATGAACTCGAACGCATCATTAAGGAAAACGAGATCTCCTGCCCCACATGCGGCGCCTTCGACTATACGCCCATCCGCACCTTCAACCTGATGTTCGAGACCTCGCTCGGCGTGGTGGACGAGAAGGCCCAGTCCATCTATCTCCGCCCCGAGACCGCTCAGGGCATCTTCGTCAATTTCAAGAATGTCCAGCGCACATCAAGGATGAAAGTCCCCTTCGGCATCGCGCAGATCGGCAAGAGCTTCAGGAATGAGATCACCCCGAAGAACTTCATCTTCCGCACGCGCGAGTTCGAACAGATGGAGATCGAGTTCTTCTGCAAGCCCGGGAGCGAGATGGAATGGTTCGACTACTGGCTGAACGCCTCGGTCGACTATCTCGATGACATCGGGCTCGACAAGGATAAGATCCGTTTCGACGAGCACAAGCCGCATCAGCTCTCCCACTATTCCAACAAGACCACGGACATCCAGTATCGATACCCCTTCGGCTTCGACGAGCTCTGGGGCGTCGCCTCGAGGACGGACTACGACCTCTCGCGGCATCAGGAGTATTCGGAGGAGAACCTAGAATACCAGGACCCTGTGACCAACGAGAAATACATCCCCTATGTCATCGAACCCTCGCTGGGCGTCGAACGTCTCTTTCTCTCCGTCCTTGACAGCGCCTATACGGAGGAGACGCTCGAAAGCGGCGAGACAAGGATCAATCTCAGGCTCAAGCCGGCCGTTGCCCCCTACAAGGTCGCTGTGCTGCCCCTGATCAAGAAGCGTCACAGGGAGAAGGCGCAGGAAGTCTTCGGGAAGGTCGCTAAGCACGTGATGACCTTCTATGACGAAGCCGGCAAGATCGGCCGCCGTTACCGCCGTCAGGACGCCATCGGCACCCCGATCTGTCTGACGGTCGATGATGAGTCCCTCGAGGAAAATACCTTCACGCTCCGCTTCCGCGACAGCATGGAACAGATCAGAGTCAAGGAAGAGGACCTCGTCACCACCATCGAACAACACACCGCCCTCTAAGCAGGTGATTGCATGAATCAAGCCCGCCGCGGCGGCGACATCGACCGCGTGCTTGAAAGCACCGACATCATCGACTTGATCGGTGAATACACGACGCTTGAGAAGAAGGGGAAAGGCTACATGGGACTCTGTCCCTTCCATGAGGAGAAGACCCCTTCTTTTTCCGTGAGCGAGGAGAAACAGGTCTATCACTGCTTCTCCTGCAAGGCGAGCGGCAATGCGCTCACCTTCGTCAAGGACATCAAGGGATACTCCACCCCTGAAGCGGTGAAGCACCTCGCCGACCGCGCCAACATAACGATCGAGGAAAAACCCTATGAACGGAAGAACCAGAAATACTTCGACATCAACTACGCGGCGATGCAGTTCTATAAAGTCGCCCTCTCCCACACCGAAGCCGCGAAGGGCGCACGTGAATATCTGAAAAACCGCGGCGTGACCCCTTCCCTCGCAGACACCTTCGACCTCGGATACGCGCCTGATAAGAAAGACGCGCTATATCAGGCGCTTTCGAAGAAGGAGTACTTGAAGAGCGACCTCACCGACCTCGGACTTGTCCGCGAGAAGGAGAATGTCTTCGATATCTTCCGCGGGCGCATCATGTTCCCCATCCAGGACGCCGAGGGACAGGTCGTCGGCTTCTCGGGCCGCATCATCGAAGGCGGTCAGGCGAAATACATCAACAGCCCCGCCACGCCGGTCTTCGAAAAGCAGAAGGTCCTCTACAACCTCCACCGCGCCCGTCGCCCTGCGAAAGAGAAGGACCGGTTCGTGCTGTTCGAAGGGTTCATGGATGTCATCGCCGCCCACAAGGCGGGCATCGAGGAGGGCATCGCCATCATGGGCACCGCCCTCACCAGACACCATGTCGACGCCATCCAAAACAGCGCCAAGCGCCTGGTGCTCTGTTTCGACGGCGACAAGCCGGGGCGCGAGGCGACGCGGACATTCCTCGAACAGCTCAAGAAGAGCCCGTTTGAAGTGCGCGTCGCGGAGATGCCCGACGGACTCGACCCGGATGATTACATCGACAGCCGCGGCGACGAGGCGTTCAGGAAGCTGATCGATGACGCTACAAGCCGTGAAGGTTACCTCTATGAAACCTACCGGGGCGAGGCCGGTGACGACATCGCCTCGATGGATGCCTTCAAGGACCGCGTCTTCAAGCTGATCCGCCCGCTCTCGGCTGTGCAGCGGGATCATTTCCTGAAGCGTCTCAGCGAGGACCTCGATGTCTCGCTCGACACTTTGAGACAGGACTTCGAGGATATCAGACCCGCACCGCCGGCTTATTCCAAAGCGCCCGCCTTCGAGATCACGGACAAATTCCGCCGGGCCGAGCGCAGCTTCATCCATTACTTTCTCAACGACGAATACTATGAACGCCGCTTCCGGTCCGAATTCGAGGACGTCACCTACATCGACAAGGCGGCGCGGGACATCCAGTTCGAGATCTTCGAGTACTACGACTTCAACCGGCAGAGCTGCATCGTCCCCGAGCTTTTCAAGGCGTCGCTCACAGAGAATCAGCGCGCCTACTTCGACACCTATATAGATACCGAGCGCTATCCCTACAGCAACGAGGAGTTCGAAGACCTTTTGAAGGTGATGCGCGAATACACCCGCCGCAACAAGATCCGCGCGCTCAAGCAGCGCATCAAGCGTGCGGAGACTGTAGAGGAGAAGATCCGCTACAAGGAAAAAATCGACGCCATGTACAAGGAGGCCAAACATGGAAAAGGAAAAAATCGTTCAGGAACTTATTGAGCTCGCCAAATCCAAGGGCTTTTTGGAAGTCAAGGATATCGAACGCTACGTCGAAAGCGGGAGCGACCTTTTCGACGAGGTCGTCAATGAACTGGAGAAATCGGAGATCGATGTGGTCAGCGAAGAGGACATGGTGACCTACAAGGTCCCCAAGATGAGCCTTGAAGAGGACGAGGTCGATGACGAGGAGGTCGACAAGGCCGTCGCCCTGAACCTCGATTTCGCCAAGGACATCGAGGAGGAGCTCCTGCATGACAAGTCCTTCGAGAGCATCGATTCGATCAAGGTCGACGACCCTGTCCGCATGTACTTGAAGGAGATCGGCCGTGTCGAGCTTCTGACCGCCGATGAAGAGATGGAATACGCCAAGGACATCCAGAGGGCCGAAGAGGCGAAGGCGGAATACGACCGCCGGAAGGAAGCCGGCGAGACAATCGATAAGGCGTACGCCGAGAAAGTCGAGGACCTCATGTACAAGGGCGAGCTCGCGAAGAACCGCCTCGTCGAGGCGAACCTGCGACTCGTCGTCAGCATCGCGAAGCGCTATGTCGGCCGCGGCATGCAGTTCCTCGATCTGATACAGGAAGGCAACATGGGGCTCATCAAGGCCGTCAGCAAGTTCGACCACACCAAGGGCTTCAAGTTCTCCACCTACGCGACCTGGTGGATCCGCCAGGCCATCACCCGCGCCATCGCAGACCAGGCCCGCACCATCCGCATCCCGGTGCACATGGTCGAGACCATCAACAAGCTCGTGCGCACCCAGCGCCAGCTCATCCAGGAGCTCAAGCGCGAACCGCTCCCCGAAGAGGTCGCGGAGCGTATGGACATCAGCGTCGAGAAGGTCCAGATCATCCAGAAGGTCGCCCAGGAGCCCATATCCCTCGAATCCCCCGTCGGCGAGGAGGAGGACTCCAGCCTCGGCGACTTCATTCCCGACCAGGAGACGGACACCCCGATGGAGTTCACCTCGAAGGAGATGCTCAAGCGGGAGCTAGACGATGTACTCGAGACCCTCACCGACAGGGAGGAGAAAGTGCTCCGCATGCGCTTCGGGCTGCTTGATGGCCGCACGCGCACGCTTGAGGAGGTCGGGCGCGAGTTCGGCGTCACCCGCGAGCGCATCCGTCAGATCGAGGCGAAGGCGCTGCGCAAGCTCCGCCACCCCTCCCGTAGTAAAAAACTCAAGGACTTCATGGGCGGCTGATGCTCAGCCGACGACTGAGGCGCTGCCTCGACAATGTAGTCGGGGATGTGCTCTATGACATCGGCACGGACCATGCCTATCTTCCCATCGCCGCTGTCAAGGAAGGCCGCGTGAAGAAAGCCTATGCCGTCGACAACAAGCAAGGGCCCCTTGAAGCGGCGTCGCGGCACATCCGTGAAGCCGGTGTCGCTTCAAGCGTCGAGACGCGGCTTGCAAGCGGTCTCGACGGGCTCCCTGACGATGTCGACACCGTCGTCATCGCCGGCATCGGCGGCGGCCGCATCAAATCCATGCTAGAAGCCGCCGATGGCATGAATGTCCGCCGCTTCGTCCTTCAGCCCAGCACGCATCCGGAACGCGTGCGGGGGATCGTCAACGTGACCTCGCTGAAAATCGTCGACGAGGACGCAGTGGCGGATAAGAGCGGCACGCACATCATCATCGTCATCGAGGAAGGGGCGCAGCGTCTCGATGAGAAGGAGCGCCTTTTCGGCCCCGTGCTTTTGAAAGAACGCCCCGACGCCTATTATAAGAAGCTGATCGGCGAACTCGATTTTCTCAATGCGCTGCTCGAGAGGATCCCGGAGGGGAAAGCAAAAGCCATCAGGAAGAAACGGGAATATCTGAAGGAGGTCTTACATGAGTGGAATTGATATCAAGCGTTTCTTTGACGCGCGCTATCCCGAGCATCTGGCCTATGAATGGGACAATGTCGGATTGCAGATCGGCACGCTGAACAAGGCGCTCACCGGGGTGCTCACGGCCCTCGACCTCACGAAGGATGTCCTCGACGAGGCGATTGAAAAGGACACCAATGTCATCATTGTCCATCACCCAGTGATATTCAAGCCCCTGAGGCAGATCCTCACCGACGCCCACAAGGGTCAGCTCATCGCGCGCATCATCAAAAAGGACATCGCCGTATATGCCGCGCATACCAACTACGACCTCGCCGACAACGGCATGAACGACATGCTCGCACGGAAGCTCGGCCTTGAAAACGTCGATATCCTCGAATATGAGAGCGAGACGCACGGCATCGGCCGCATCGGCGATGTCGAGAAAAAGCCTCTGCAAGAGACCGTGGAATGGATCAAGGCGCGTTTGGACATGCCTTACGCCCGTCTCATCACCAAGCGGCCGAATAAACACGTCAAGCGCATCGCGATCAGCGGCGGCAGCGGCGCGCATCACATGTTCGAGGCGAAGAAGAAGCAGGCGAGCCTCTATATCACCGGTGATGTCAGCTATCATGAAGCGCACGACATGCTCGAGATGGGGCTCACCGCGCTCGATATCGGACACTACGCCGAAAAGCACTTTGCAAAGGCGCTAGCGGAAGAGCTAAGAGCCTACGGCATCGAAGCGCCCGTACAAGAGAGCGAAATCGTCACCGACCCCTTCACCCTCGTATGATGCGTTCAATACGCCTTCAATGAACAAAGGACACCGGCGGGCAATCTGCCGGTGTCCTTTTAATACGCTCATTCCTAAGCGGTACGGAGCCCTCTTATGATCTTCGCCGCTTCATCGATGACGGTCCGCGCGTCCATGAGCCGCACTTCGCCGGGCCCGGCGGGGGAAGAGGTGACGTTCTCCGAGGGCAATTGGTTCCCGACTTCTTCGAAATCCGCTTCGTCATAAGCGTAATCTTCGTAAGTGACCCATCGGCGCACGCCGTTTTCCTTGATCGCCGCCTGTTCGCGCGTGCGGCCGACGACGCCGCTCATGATCTCGCTCAGATGAAAGGCGCTGCATGAAGCGAATGAAGCGCCGAGAAGGAGGATTCTCCCACCATGTTCATAGATTCGACCGATCGGCGATTCACGGCCGAACATGGGCGAGAGCGGCTGTGAGGCCGTGATGGTTTCCGCGAGGGCGCCCCTTGCAGTGAAGGAGACCGTCGGATGATCCGAGCGTAGGGTATCCTTCATGGCGAAAAACTGTACGGCGATTCTTCCCATGCCCCTAAGATGCGATGTCTCCTTGTCGAAGGCGGGGTAGTGCTCTTTGTAGCTCGCGTGCCATTTTTCAGGGAGCGGCGGATTCTTGAATTTCGCAGGGTCGGCATTGTCACCCGTATGCGCCGGCATGACGATGGTGCCGTCCTCGACGGTTTCAAGCAGCGCTTCGAGGACGGACTGTGCGGCGCCGATGACATAGCCGAGATTCGAGAGCGCACTGTGCACGAGGAGTGTATCATCCTTCTTTACGCCGACTGCTCGCAAAGCGGCGATGAGTCTCTCTTTCGTAAGCGGTGAGTCGGTCTTCTCTATGACAGCCGTTTCGCTCATAATACCTCCCGTGCCCGCGTTTCGGGCGGATTCAACGACGATTTTCTACATCCTTCAGTAAGGGGCGGTCCAATTTCAGCGGCGCAGGAAGGCCGCACGATGCTGGCGGGGATTGAAAGCGTGGACTGCCTCGCCCCTTAAAAAAACCGACGCCTGAAAAGGCGCCGGTTCTTCATATCACACTTCTATAATCGCATCGACGGGGCAGACAGGTTCACAGGCACCGCAGTCGATGCAGACGTCCTCGTCGATCACATAGATTTCTTCGCCTTCTTCGATGCAGTCGACAGGACATTCCTCAACGCATGTACCGGAAGCGATGCAGTCTTCAGTGATTCTTCTCGGCATGGTCTCTCCTCCTTACATTTGTATTACAAGCTATCTACATGTATATTCTAAGGGAAACGGCGGGCTTTGTAAACCGTTTTTCGCATGAAAGCGCTGAAAAGCGGAACTGTCACGCAGCGTGGGAAATGCGTGAACGCTTTTCCTTGTGTTTTGTGCATATTTTTCCTATAATGGATACCGTAGAAGGAGTGATGACATGGCTACATGGTTAGCGATTTTATTGATTGTATTAGCGCTCATTGTCGGCGCGGTGCTTGGTTTCTTCATCTCGCAACGCTATTTCAAGCGTTATCTCGAGAAGAATCCCCCGATCAATGAAAAAATGGTCCGTGCGATGATGACGCAGATGGGAAGAAAACCCTCTGAGAAACAGGTTCGTCAGGTGCTCAACGCGATGAACCAGCAAAAATAAAAATCACTTCGCCCGAAGTGATTTTTTTAAATGCTCATTTTCTGAAGATGTTCGCTTTCGGTTCTGTGCCGTTCTTGAGGCGCTTGATGTTCGTGCGGTGCCTGTAGAAGATGAGCGAGACACCGATCAGCGCGATAATGGGCAGCCAGAGGTCGTGCATGCCGAGCAGCACGCCGCTCAGGCCCGAGTCGTCGAAACCGACGATGTAGGTCGCGATGCATATCAGCAAGACAGCGCTGGCGCCCGAGAGCGACCCGACGCTCACATAATGCGTGAGACGGAGCCCTATCAGAAAGCCGAGCAGTCCAATGACACCGATGAGCGGTGCGTAGAAGAGAAAGATTCCGACGCTTGTCGCGACGCCGCGGCCGCCCTTGAACCGTAGGAACAGGGAGAAGATATGGCCGAGAACGGTGATAAAGCCGTAGAAGAGCGGATGAAACACCTCGAAAGAGACATCTATCCAGAATCTAGCGAGCAGGATGGTCACGCCGCCCTTGAGGACATCGAGCAAGAATACCAGCAGTCCGAGCTTTCTGCCGAGCACCCTGACCGCATTCGTCGTGCCCGGGTTGCCGGAGCCGTAATCCCTTATGTCGACGCCTTTCGTGATCTTTCCCACGATGAGCGACATAGGGATGGAGCCTATGAGATATGCGATGACGATGAAACCGATCGTGACAGGCCAGTCATAGGCGGTGAGCATGGTATCGCCTCTTTCTCTACCGTGTTACTTTGAAATTATATCACACGATGTATAAAAAATACACTACAAATCGCACCTCGCCTTTGGTATAATGAATAGACGAGTTTTGACAAAGGACGTGTCCCCATGAATGAATATTACACCGCCGAATCCATCGAAGTACTGGAAGAGCTTGAAGCCGTGCGCAAGCGCCCGGGCATGTATATCGGTTCGACCGATGCCCGGGGTCTTCATCATCTCGTCTGGGAGATCGTCGACAACGCCATCGACGAAGCGCTTGCGGGCTACGGCAACGAGATCTATGTGACCATCAGGGAGGACAACTCCGTCGTGGTCGAGGACTTCGGCCGCGGCATGCCCATCGAAGAGCATGAGACGGGCAGGAACACTATCGAGGTCATCTATTCCCGCCTTCATGCCGGCGGGAAGTTCTCCACCCGCGGCGGCTACAAGGTCGCGGGCGGACTGCACGGCGTGGGCGCCAGCGTGGTCAACGCGCTGAGCGAGTTTCTTGATGTGACCGTGACCCGCGAGGGAGAGCAGTACAACATGACCTTCAAGAACGGCGGCGCTGAAGTCACCCCGCTCAAAAAGATCGGCAAGCGCCGACGTCGCGGGACGAAAGTGTGGTTCAAGCCGGACCCGAAAGTCTTCTCGACCACTGTCTTCAACTACCAGACCATCGCCGAGCGTCTGAGGGAGAGCGCCTTTTTGATCAAGGAGCTCAAGATCGTCCTCGAGGACGAGCGCTCGAAACAGCGCGAGACCTTTCAATACAATGAAGGCATCCTCTCCTATATCGGTTATCTGAACAGCCAGAAGAAGGCCATCCACGACCCGATATTCTTTCAGGGGACGTTCGAGGACATCCGCGTCGAGGTAGCGTTCCAGTTCACCAAGTCCTACACCGACCAGGTGCTCTCCTTCGTCAACAATGTGCGCACGAGAGATGGCGGGAGCCATGAGACCGGATTCAAGACCGCTTTCACCAAAATATTCAATGAATACGCCCAGAAAGTCCAGTCCGTCAAGAACGGCAAGCTCGAGGGCGCCGACATAAGGGAGGGACTCACCGCTATCGTATCGCTTCGCGTGCCCGAGCATCTCCTCCAGTTCGAGGGGCAGACCAAGAACAAGCTCGGGACTGCCGAGGCCCGCACCGCCGTCGAGACAACGGTCAGCGAGAAGATGACCTATTTCTTCAACGAGAACCCGAAACTCGCCAGGACCCTGATCGACCGCGCCATCCGGGCCCAGGAAGCTAGGGAAGCCGCGCGCAAGGCGCGCGAGGAGGCGCGGATGGAGCGCAAGAACAAGAAGAAGGAGCCGGTGCTTTCAGGCAAGCTCGCCCCCGCCTCTTCCAAAGACACCGACAAGCGCGAGCTCTACCTCGTCGAGGGCGACAGCGCGGGAGGCAGCGCCAAGCAGGGCCGCGACCGGCGCTATCAGGCCATCCTTCCCTTGAGGGGCAAGGTCATCAACACCGAGCGAGCCCGCATCGAGGATGTGCTCAAGAATGAAGAGATCAATACCATCATCCCCACCATCGGCGCCGGGCTGAGCAGCGATTTCGACTTAAGCGCCTGCAACTACAAGCGCATCATCATCATGACCGACGCCGACACGGACGGCGCCCATATACAGGTGCTTCTGCTCACCTTTTTCTTCCGCTATATGCGCAAGCTGATCGAGGCCGGCAAGGTCTTTATCGCCCTGCCGCCGCTCTACAAGATCTCCTTCAAGCAAAGTAAGAAGCAGCGCACTGTCTATGCCTGGAGCGATGAAGAGCTCCAGGAGCTCCTCGAGCACAAGAAGGACGTCTCCATCCAGCGCTACAAGGGCCTCGGGGAGATGAACGCCGAACAGCTCTACGAGACGACGATGAACCCCGAGACGCGCACGCTCCTCAAGGTCACCATCGACGACCTCGCCGACACGGAGAAGCGCATCAAGATCCTGATGGGCGACCAGGTCGAGCCCAGGCGCGACTGGATCGAATCCAACGTGACCTTCACCCAGGAAGACCACTTCGAGATAAAGGACTGAGACCATGGCCCAAAAACTTCAGGACGTCATCGACAAGTTCATAGAAGGCAAGGTGATGGATGAGAATCTCGAGGAGATCGTCAGCGACCGCTTCAGCCGCTACTCGAAATACATCATCCAGGACCGCGCCCTCCCCGATGTCCGCGACGGGCTGAAGCCCGTCCAGCGCCGCATCCTGTACGCAATGCACAACCTCGGCCTCACACAGGATAAACCCTATAAGAAAAGCGCCCGCATCGTCGGCGATGTCATCGGCAAGTACCATCCTCACGGCGACATCAGCGTCTATGAGGCGCTTGTGAGACTGAGCCAGGATTTCAAGATGCGCACGCCGCTCATCGACATGCACGGCAACAACGGCTCCATCGACGGCGACAGCGCCGCGGCCATGCGCTACACGGAAGCGCGCATGAGCCGCCACAGCGAGCATCTGCTTGCGGATATCGACAAGCATACCGTCGATTACATCCCCAACTTCGACGATGAGGAATACGAGCCCATCGTCCTGCCCGCGAGGTTCCCCAATGTGCTCATCAACGGCGCCACCGGAATCTCGGCGGGCTATGCGACCGAGATTCCCCCGCATAATCTAGAAGAGATCATCAAGGGCGTTATCGAGCGCATCGAGAACCCGAAGAGCACGGTCGAGACCATGATGGAGACCATCAAGGGTCCGGATTTCCCCACCGGCGGCATCGTGCAGGGCGAGGAGGGGATCAGGGAGGCCTTCGAGACCGGCAAGGGCCGGATCATCATAAAATCCCGCACGGAAGTCGACGACAACCGCATCATCGTAACCGAGATCCCTTATGAAGTCAATAAGGCCTCCCTCGTCCGCGCCATCGACGAGATCCGCTTGAAGCGGCAGGTCGACGGCATCAGGGAGGTCCGTGACGAATCCAACAAGGAAGGCCTCCGCATCGTCATCGACGTGAAGAAGTCCTTCGACCCGGTTGCGATCGAGAACTTCCTGCACAAGAAGACCGACCTCACAAAGTCCTATTCCTACAACATGGTCGCGATCAGTAACAAGCGTCCGGAGACGATGGGGCTTTTAGCGATCTTCGACGCCTATATCTATCATCAGAAGGAGGTCGTGACCAACCGCTCCAACTTCGACCTCCGCAAGGCCGAGAAACGCCTGCACATCGTCGAGGGCATCATCCGCATGGTCGATGTGCTCGATGAGGTCATCAAGGCCATCCGCGCTTCAAAAAGCAAATCCGACGCCCGCAAGCGGCTCATCGACAATTTCTCCTTCACAGAAGCGCAGGCGGAAGCCATCCTCACCCTGCAGCTCTACAGGCTCTCACATACGGATTTGAAGGCGCTCAAGGACGAGGAGGCCTCTCTCAAGGACAGGATCGAGCATCTGAAGAACATCCTGCAGAACGAGGATGTCCTCGAAAAGGAGATCAAGCGCGAGCTCCGCGAGGTCATCAAGGCCTCGAAGGATCCGCGGCGCACGGAGATCGAAGCCTCGATCGAACGCATAAAGGTCGCCGAAGAGGAGCTCGTCGAGCGCGAGAACGTCATGACGGCCGTGACGAAGGAGGGCTATGTCCGCCACAGCTCCCTCCGCAGCTACAAAGCCACCGCTCAGACCGAACTCAAAGAGAGCGACGCCTTCCTCTTCATCGAAGAACGTTCGAACATGGACACCCTGCTCATCTTCACCGACAAGGGGAGCTATGTCTACCTTCCGATCTTCAAGATCCCCACATGCCGCTGGAGGGAGCTCGGCACGCATCTCAACCACATCGTCCCCATCGCCGATGATGAGCGGATCATCCATGTAGAGGCCGTCCCACAGTTCGACGAGGACGCCGGATACCTCCTCTTCACGATGAAGGACAACTTCGTCAAGCTCACGCCAATCAAGGAGTTCGATGTGCTGCGCCACAATAAAGCCTTCAAGGCGCTTTCCCTCCGCAAAGGCGACGAAGTGCGCCATATAAGCCGCGTCGACGATGCGGAAAGCGAGGCGCTCACCGTCTCGGAAGACGGCGAGGCCCTCCGCTATCATCTCAGCGAGATTCCCATAACCAGCACCAATGCCAAGGGCGTCAAGGCCGCGAATCTGAAGGACGGCGACACCCTCGCCGCGAGCATCCCGCTCAAAGATTACCACGACCTGCTCGTGATCACTTCGAGGGGGACCATCAAGCGTCTCTCCCCCGATGCGATCACCCGCAAGCGGCGCACCCTCAAGGGTGAGCGTCTCTTCAAGCAGATCAGGCGCAACCCCTACCGCGTCAAGGACCTCGAGCTCATGAACGCCGCCCAATACAAAAAACGCGCGACGGTGCATGTCGTCACCGAGAAGAAGAACATCGAGCTGAGCGCCTTCACCATCAAGCGTGAGACCAGCGACGCCGGCAAGAAGCATATCCGCACCAAGGACGGCGAGCCCATCGCTATGCGCATCGACCCCGTCGAACTCGAAGAGGACGAGGTCATCGCGCCGCTTTCGACCTACGAACAAGCGCCCCGCATTAAAGAAACGCAGCAGACGCTCTTCGACGATTGAGGTGAGTGCATGCACTGTCTTGAGAACATCGATACGATGAGAATCCCCGGCGACATCATCCGCCGCTATCTCGATCTGTATCGCTTCATCGGCCGCAACAAGGACATGATGACGATCATCGACGATGATTTCTCCGTCTACGTGCAGGAGACCATCCAGACCGACGCCTACTATCTCAGCCACTACCTTTCGCTCGCTGTCACGGAGACGCGGCGCAAGCGGCTCATCAAGAAGGATATCAAGCCGCACAACAAACAGGAGCGTCTCCTTAAGAACATCAAGCAGGCTCTCCTCAAGGTCCACCGCGAGACGGAGACGTTCGACCTCCGCGCCCGCGAGCTCTACGACCTTCTCCTCTTCCTATACGAGGATGTCTCCCCCGCATCGTCGCTCACCTATGAACAAGTGAGCGACGACATGCCCACCACGCTCCTCTCGAGCGGAAAGAAGACGCGGCGGGAGGCGCTCGAGACGCTCTGCGAGCGCTACAATGAACTCAAGCGCCGCGACATGCTTGAACCAGGCTTCCTCGCGAGCAGCTTCTACGTCGACCTCGCCAATCTGAAGCCGTTCAAGGCCCACAACGAGACCATCGCCCTGTTCGCGCTCTACATCCTTCTCCTCAGCAACGACTACGCGGCGTTCCATCTGAGCAGTTTCTTTGAAAAGATCCACAAGCGCGGTCAGGATTTCTCCCAGCACCTCATCGACGCATCCCACAACTGGCGGGAGGGGCTCAGCGACACCATCGGGCTGCATCGCTTCCTTCTCGATATCGCGATCGAAGCCTACAAGGACGTCCATGAACTGCTCAGGAACTATACCTACGACCGTCAGCTCAATAAGTCCGATTATATCGAGAACACCATCTATCGCCTCAAGGAGGTATTCACCAAGGACGACATACGCCGCGTGCACCCCACCGTCTCGGATTCGACCATCGACCGGACATTGAGGCGCCTCCGTGACGAGAAGAAGATCCGCCCGCTCGGACGCGGGCGCAGCGCAAAATGGATGAAGCTCGTCCACAGGGAGGAAAAACCCATCCACGAACAACTCAATCTCAAGCTCTAAGAAGGTGAAACCGTGAAGCACATCGAAGAAAGGCTGAAACGTCTGATTCTCGGCGCTCTTAAAGACGCCTACGGCATCAGCGTCGACGCCGTCCATATCGAGACCCCCGCCGACAAGCGCCACGGCGATTACGCGACGAATATCGCCATGACGCTCGCGAAACGTCTGCAAAGCAATCCCAGGGACATCGCGGCGAACATCAAGGCCGCGCTCGCTGATGAGGGCATGTTCGACGCAATCGACATCGCCGGCCCCGGCTTCATCAATTTCTATCTGGACAAAACGCTTTATTACGACACGCTCCGCGACATCCTCAAAAAGCGGGAGTCCTTCGGGGACGGAGAGGACAAGGGCGTCCACATCAATCTCGAATACGTGAGCGCCAACCCCACCGGCATCCTGCATGTCGGCCATGCCCGCGGCGCCGCCGCCGGCGACTCCCTCGCCCGTCTTCTCAGAAAGGCCGGCTACAAAGTGACCCGGGAATTCTATGTGAACGACGGCGGCAATCAGATCATGAACCTTGCCAGAAGCGTCGAAGCGAGGTATTTCGAGCTCTTCGGCGAAGAGAAGCCCTTTCCTGAGGACGGCTATAGAGGCGGGGAGATCATCGACATCGCGAAGACGATGCGCGAGCGCTACGGGGACAGATTCCTCCATGAGGACGGTATCGATAGCTTCCGCGAGGAGAGCGTCGCCGAACTCCTCAAGGGGCTCAAACGCGACCTCGACGCCTTCGGAGTCACCTTCGACGTCTTCTACAGCGAGAAATCCCTCTATGAAACGGGCGCCGTAGAAGAAACGCGCGAAGCGCTAAAAGCGAAGGGCTACACCTATGAAAAAGAGGGGGCCCTCTTTCTGAGGACGACGGCCTTCGGCGACGAGAAGGACCGCGTCATCGTCAAGAGCGACGGCACCTACACCTATCTCCTCCCGGACATCGCCTATCACCGGGAGAAGCTCTCAAGGGGCTTCGATGCGCTCATCGACATCCTCGGCGCCGACCATCACGGCTACGTCCCGCGCCTTCAGGCGGCGCTCGAGATGTTCACGGAGGAAAGGCGCCTTGAAGTGCTGATCCTTCAGCTCGTGAAAGTGCTCCAAAACGGCGAGGAGGTCAAGATGAGCAAGCGCAGCGGCAGGACCATCACGCTCAGAGACCTCATCGAGGAGGTCGGCAGCGACGCAATCAGGTATTTCTTCGCCCGCCACAGCCTCAACACCCATATGGACCTGGACTTGGACCTCGCCATCAAGCAGACGAACGAGAATCCGGTCTATTACGCCCAGTATGCGCATGCGCGCATCAGAAGCGTCTTTGAAAAGGCCGACAATGAGGGCTATGCCTACACCGACGATATCGACACCTTCGAACACCTCGACGACGAGAGGGTCCACGACCTCCTCGCCGCGCTCGGCGCCTATCCTTCGCTCATCGAGCACGCCGCGGCGACGCGCAGCTTCCACCGCATCACGCAGTTCATCCACCGGCTCGCCCAGAAACTCCACGCCTTCTACAGCCACATCGTCATCCTCGATGAGAACGTCCGTGCGCGGAGCGAGAAACTCCTTCTGTTAGAGGCGGTGCGGATTGTGCTCAAGGATGCCTTGAATCTGATCGGCGTCTCGGCGCCCGAGAAGATGTGATGAGAGTTTTCACGGCGCGTCTTGCGTGTTATAATATAGTAAGTAACCTATGAGAGGGATGATGATATGGAACTCAAGGATTATGTGAAGACGATTCCGGATTTTCCCAAGGAAGGCATCCAGTTCAAGGACATCACCCCGCTGATTGCGGACGGCCAGGCGCTTCGCTACGCTGTCAAGCAGCTGGCCGATTATTCAAGGGAGAAGGACGCGGACCTCATCGTCGGTCCCGACGCCCGAGGCTTCATCATGGGCACGCCGGTCGCCACGGCGCTCAACATCGGCTTCGTGCCTGTCAGGAAGCCCGGAAAGCTCCCCAGGAACACCTACACGGAGACATTCATGCTTGAATACGGCGAAGCGGCGCTCTCGATCCATAAAGACGACATCAAGACAGGCCAGCGCGTCGTCATCGTCGACGACCTGCTCGCGACCGGCGGCACCATCGAGGCGACGATCAAGCTCGTCGAGAAAAGTGGCGGCAACGTCGTCGGCATCGCATTTCTGATCGAGCTCGCTGCGCTCAAGGGGCGTCACCGCATCCATCAATACCCCGTTCACAGCCTGCTCGTCTACTGATAGACGCTCCGGCGTCTATTTTCTTAGCAAGGAGGTGATCCCATGAAAAGCCCGACATTCGAAGAGCTCCTCGAATATATCAAGACCTATATCACAAGGGAAGAGGACCTCGCGCGCATAAAGGAAGCCTATGAATACGCGCTCGCCCATCACGAAGGGCAGGCGCGCAAGAGCGGCGAGAACTACATCTCCCATCCGCTTTCGGTGACCTATATCCTCGCCAGCTATCAGACCGATCCGACGACCCTCATCGCCGGGCTTCTGCATGACTGCATCGAGGACACCTCCGCGACGTATGACGATATCCAGGAGCGTTTCGGTGAAGAGGTCGCCCTCCTCACCGAAGGCGTGACCAAGCTCGGGCAGTACAAGTTCAAGACCCTCGAATCCGCCGAGGAGGAGAAGCAGCAGGCGCAGGCCAAGAACTATCAGAAGATGTTGCTCGCGATGGCGAAGGACATCCGCGTCATCGTCGTGAAGCTTGCCGACCGCCTGCACAACATGCGGACGCTCTCCAACTTAGAAACCGAGAAACAAAAGCGCATCGCCAAGGAGACCCTCGAGATCTTCGCGCCGCTTGCGCACCGGCTGGGTATGTATCTGATGAAGGCGGAGCTCGAGGATACGAGCTTCAAATATCTGAACCCCGCCCAGTACCGTCTGATCTCGCAGATGATCAAGGACACCAAGCAGCACCGCGAGAGCGATCTCGAGCGCATGCAGCACAAGCTCGAGCATCTCCTCGACGACCATGATTTCGATTATAACGTCCGCGGCCGCATCAAGAACATCTATTCAGTGTACAAGAAGATGCAGACGCGGCAGAAGGAGTTCGAAGAGATCTACGACCTCCTCGCCCTGCGCATCATCGTCGACACCGTCGAGGCCTGCTATAGCGCCATCGGTGTCATCCATAGCCGCTTCACGCCGATACCCAACCGCTTCAAGGATTATATCGCCATGCCCAAGCCCAACCTCTATCAGTCCCTTCACACCTCCGTCATCAGCGAAGGCAAGATCTACGAGATCCAGATCCGCACCGAGGAGATGGACCGCATCGCCGAATACGGTGTCGCCGCCCACTGGGCCTACAAGGAGCACGGCTCGCAGGCGCCGATGACGGAAGTCGTGAGCGAGAAGCTCAAATGGTACGGAGAGCTCATCAAGTTCACCGAGGAGAGAGAAAGCGACGAGGAGGTGCTCAACCTCCTGCGCGACGACATATTCCAATCGAACGTCTATGTCTTCACGCCCGATGGGGACATCATCGACCTTCCGAAGGGAGCGACCCCCATCGATTTCGCCTTCCGCATCCACACGGAGGTCGGCATCAAGACGGTCGGGGCGCTGGTCAACGGCAAGATCGTCCCCCTCGAATACCAGCTCGAGACCGGCGACGTCGTGGAGATCAAGACCAGCAAGAACAGCTTCGGCCCCAACGACAACTGGCTGAAGATCGTCAAGACCTCCGGCGCCAAATCGAAGATCAAGAGCTACCTCAACAAGCAGCGCAAGGATGTCCTCCGCCGCATGGGCAAGGAATCCTTCGACAAGGAGATAGAACGCCGCAAGCTGAAGTTCAAGCTCGATGACAAGACGGCGCACAGATATTTCCAGGACAAGGGAATCAAGACCGCCGACGACCTCTACGTCGAGATCGGCAAGAACACCCTCACCGCCCAGTCAGCCCTTAACATCCTCTTCAAGGACGATTCCGTCAAGGAGGATAGACTGATCGACAGCATCAACCGCCAGAGCAAGGAGACGGTCGACCCCGAATCCAACATCGTCGTCGAGGGTCTCGACAATCCGTCCGTAAAGCTCTCGAACTGTTGCACGCCGATCCCGGGCGACGACATCAGGGGCTATATCTCCAAAGGTACCGGCATCGCCGTGCACCGTGCGGAATGCAAGAACCTGAACAATCTCGACGAGAACCGCTTCATCGATATCCATTGGGGCAGCGAGACGGATAAACGCTTCCACGTCAACGTCAAGATCATCGTCAACAACCGCGACAACATCCTCGCCGAGATCATCAACACCATCACCACCCACGAGGGCGCGGTCGACGAAGTGAGCGCCTCGACCAACAAACGCGGCGAAGGCGTCATCAAGCTGAAGGTAGGCATCACCCACCGCCGCGAGCTCGATACCATCATCGAGAACATCAAGAAAGTCTCCGGCGTACTCAGCATCGAAAGGTTGATGAAATGATGAAAGTGCTCATCCAGCGCGTATCAAGCGCCCGATGCATCATAGGGGGCGAGACCTACTCCGAGATCGGTGAGGGGCTTTTACTGTTCGTCTCCTTCCACAAGGATGACGATGCCTCCGCCATCGAACAGCTCGCGAAGAAGACGGCCAGACTCCGCATCTTCGAGGACGAGGAAGGCAAGATGAACCGCTCCGCCCTCGATCTGGGCAGGGAAGCGCTCTCCATCTCGCAGTTCACGCTCGAAGCCCTCACCAGGAAAGGAAACCGCCCTTCCTTCACTGAAGCCATGCCCCCCGAAAAAGCGGAGGACTACTACCATATGTTCAACGAGGCCCTCGCCCGCACCGGCCTCGATATCAAGCGCGGCAGCTTCCAATCCCGCATGGCGATCGACGCCGTCAACGACGGACCCGTCACCGTGCTCTTGGAGCGTTCCGAATGATCCGCCGGCTAAAGGAAGGGGACAGGCGAGCGGCGGTCGATTTTCTCAACCGCGAACCGGAGATGAACCTCTATCTGCTCTCCGACATCCGCAACTACGGATTCAACGGCGAGCACCGCGATGTCTACGGGGAGTTCAAGGACGGCCGCCTCCGCGCCGTGGCGGGGAGGAACCGTTCGCAGATCACCTATTACTGCGAGGACAGGGCGTTCAATGACGCCTGGGTCGATGTCTTCAACCGCCATGAGTTTTTATTCCTGAGCGCCAAGACGGACCTCATGCAGGATATCAAGCCGCACTATCCCGGCGTGCATGAAGACAGGATGGACTTCATGAAGACCACGTCCTTCACGCCCGATGAGACCATCGACTACAGCGATGTCCGCGTCCTCTCGACAAAAGAAGAGGCGGGCGCGGTCTACGACATGCTTAAGACCATTGAAGAGCTCTATACGGTCCACAAGCGTTCCAAGTCGGAATTCATCGATTATCTCTACGACAATTCCGGGGGCAACGGCACCACCGTCTATATCGAAAGGGACGGCTTTATCGTCGCGAGCGCGAGCGCCGTGTTCGAATCCGACCATTCCGCGATGATCGTCGCGGTCGCGACGCGCAAGGCCTACCGGAAGATGGGGTACGGCAAGAAGGTGCTCCATTATCTCATGGACCTCTATGTCAATCAGAAGGGCAAGACACTCTGCCTCTATTATGACGACCCGCGCGCCGAGAATCTCTACAAGCAGCTCGGATTCACCGACATCGGGCGCTGGTCGATGCTGGTGATGGACACATGATCCCGCTGCCGACGATTCATACGCCCCGCCTGATCCTGAGGCCCGTTCAAAAGGGCGACGCCGGGGACATCTTCGATTTCGCGAGGCTTCCCGAAGTCGGACCGAACGCCGGATGGGCCCCGAACAAAAGCGTCAAGGATACCGAGCAGTTCATCAAGCACGCCATGCGGAAGCGTCGCACGGGCCAGCCGGGCGTGTTCGCGGTCGTCTACAGGAAGACATCCCGCGTCATCGGCACCATCGAGGTGCACTCCCATCTCCCCCGATTCAAGGGGGAGGTCGGCATGGTGCTCCATCCCGAGTACTGGGGCAATGAACTCATGGTCGAGGCCGGAGAGGCCGTCATCGTCTACGCCTTCGAGCACCTCGAGCTCAAACGGCTCGGCTATACGCATTATGCAGGCAATCACGCCTCGAAGCGCCTCAGGGAGAAACTCGGGTTCGTCTATGAAGGCCTGGGCCGGAACTTCCTCAAGCGCTTCGACGGCAAGGTCTTCGACGCCTGCTTGAGCGCGCTCACCGACACCGATTATTACATGCGCCATCGCGAGCGCTTCATGAAGGTCAAGGAGCGGATTCATTTCAAGTGATGCGCATTGACATCGGGCCCACAAGGCACTATAATGAAGGAAACCGTTGACGGAAAGATGCGACGTGAAAGGTGTCATAGAGAGCGGTGCCCCGGCTGTAAGCACTGCACATCCATGCGACGCAGGACATTCCCGAGGGCTCTCTTGAAGCGAGTAGGGAGGGCCGTGAGGTCGCGTTAAGACCCTGAAGTGCCGGTGTTTGCCGGAACTAAGGTGGTACCGCGGTCTTTCGCCCTTAGCGTGTTTGAGGGTGATTTTTTATTTGTGAGGAGGAACAAACATGTTTCAGAAGATGAAGGGCACGTACGACATCATCAACGATATCGGCTACTATCACGCCATTGAAAAGGCCGTGCACAACATCAGCCGGCGTTTCAACTACGAGGAGATCCGCACGCCCCATTTCGAGGCCAGCGAGCTCTTCCACCGCAGCGTCGGCGAAGAGACGGACATCGTCTCCAAGGAGACCTATGATTTCACCGACCGGGGCGACCGCGACGTCACCCTCCGCCCGGAGGGGACCGCCGGCGTCGTGCGCGCCTATATCGAGAACAAGCTCTATGCGAGCAAGAAAAGCCCGCAGAAATACTACTACCTCGGGTCGATGTTCCGCTACGACCGTCCCCAGAAGGGGCGGACGCGGGAATTCAGACAGTTCGGCGGCGAAGCCTTCGGCTCCGACCACCCGGCGCTCGACGCCGAGACCATCGCCTATGCGGTGATGTTTCTCAGGGCGATCAAGCTCAAGGGCGTCAATCTCCACATCAACTCGCTCGGCGGCGACGAAAGCAAGGCGCAGTATGAAAAGACCCTGAAAGCCCACGTCAAGCCGCATCTCGGCGAACTCTGCGAGGACTGCCGGCGACGGTATGAGGAGAATCCGCTCCGCATCCTCGACTGCAAGGTCGATGCGGACCATGAAGCCATCAAGAACGCCCCCAACCCCATCGAGAGCCTGACGGACGATGACACGGAGAACTTCCAGAACGTCCTCATGTACCTCGACGCGATGGGCATCGACTACACCATCGACAGCACGCTCGTGAGAGGGCTCGACTACTACACCCACACCGTGTATGAATTTCTCGCTTCAAGCGAGCTCCTCGGCGCGCAGCGCTCGATCGGAGGCGGCGGGCGCTACGATAAGCTTGTCGAACAGCTCGGAGGCCCCGCGACGCCCGCGACAGGGTTCGCCTTCGGCCTCGAACGCATCGTGCATCTTCTCAAGCACAGCGACGACTTCACCCTGAAACAGCAGGGCATCCATCTCTATCTGCTCACGATGGGTGAACGCGCCAAGCCCTACGCCCTGCGCCTCGCCCACAAGCTGCGCGCGGGCGGCATCAACTGCGAGACGGACTTTCTTGAAAAGAGCATGAAGGCGCAGTTCAAGCAGTCCGCCCATAACAAGGCGCGCTTCGTCGCCATCATCGGTGACGAGGAAGTCGAGGAAGCCGCAGTCACTTTGAAGGACCAGCGCGAAAAGAGCGAGGAGACCATCTCCGTGAACCACCTCTATGAGATCCTCAGACAACGTCTGCGCCATGACAAGAAAGGAGCATGACCCGTGCACACCCACCATAACAACGCCCTGCGTCAAGAGAACATCGGCGAGCGCGTCGTCCTCAAGGGCTTCGTCGCCAAGAAGCGCGACCTCGGCAACCTCGTCTTCATCGACCTCCGCGACAGCGAGGGCATCACCCAGCTCGCCTTCTATAAGGACAACGACCTGCGCTCCATCACCACCGGCATCAAGAACGAATACGTCCTAGAAGCCGAGGGCGTCGTCCGCGAGCGCTCCAGCAAGAACCCCGACATGCCGACCGGCGACATCGAGGTCGACGTCGATCGACTCGAAGTGCTGAACACCGCCAAGCAACCGCCGCTCCTCATCCAGAACGATACGGACGCGCTTGAAGAGACGCGGCTGAGGTATCGCTATCTCGACCTCCGCCGTCCGAAGCTCCAGGAGCTCATGAAGCTCCGTCACCGCATCACGAAGGCGACACGGGACTTCCTCAGTGAAGAGGATTTCCTCGAATTCGAGACCCCCATCCTCACGAAGTCAACGCCGGAAGGCGCCCGGGACTACATCGTCCCCTCGCGGCTCCACAAGCATACGTTCTATGCCCTGCCGCAGTCGCCGCAGATCTTCAAGCAGCTGCTCATGATCTCGGGATTCGAACGCTACTACCAGATCGCGCGCTGTTTCCGGGACGAGGACCTCCGCAGCGACCGGCAACCCGAATTCACCCAGATCGACATCGAGATGGCCTTCGTCGACGAAGAGAAAGTCCTCGATGTAAGCGAGCGCCTCATCAAGCGCATCATGAAGGACGCCCGCGGCATCGATGTGAAGACGCCCTTCCCCCGCATCAGCTATGAAGACGCCATGCGGCTTTACGGCACCGACAAGCCCGACCTCCGTTTCGGCATGGCCATCACCGATCTGAGCGCGGTGTTCAAGGATACCGCCTTCAAGATCTTCAAGGGCGTCCTCTCCGAGGGCGGCGCCATCCAGGCGATCAACGCGGAAGGCGCGGCCAAAGAGTATTCGCGAAAACAGATCGACGCGCTCGAGACTGAAGCGAAGAAATTCGGCGCGAAGGGCCTCGCCTATCTCAAATATGAAGACGGCGCGCTCGCAGGGCCGCCGGCGAAATTCCTGGAAGAAGAAGAGCTCGCCGGCGTCGCCGAGGCGACGGCCGCCGGGGAGGGCGACCTCATCCTCATCGTCGCCGATACCGTGAAGACCTCGCGACGGGCGCTCGGGCATCTGCGCAACGTCCTCGCCGAGGCGCTCGGGCTGATCGATGCCGATATCTTCGACTTCACATGGGTCGTCAACTGGCCGCTTTTCGAATACGACGAGGAGGAGGGCCGCTACCTCGCACTGCACCACCCCTTCACCCGCGTGCGCGACGAGGACAAGGACCGCATCGAAAAGGCGCCGGGCGAAGTGCTCGCCTATGGCTACGACCTCGTCGCTCAGGGTCAGGAGCTCGGCGGCGGCTCCATGCGTATCCACGAGATGTCGATGCAGCGGCGGGTCTTCGAGGCGCTCGGCATCGACGAGGCCACCCAGCAGTCCCGCTTCGGCTTTCTGCTTGAAGCGCTCGAGTACGGCACCCCTCCCCACGGCGGGATCGCCTTTGGGCTTGACCGCATCGTGATGATGCTCGGCGGGACCGACAACATCCGCGATGTCATCCCCTTCCCCAAGACACAGAGCGGACACTGCCTTTTGACCGGGGCTCCGGATGATGTCGATACGGCGCAGCTCGAAGCGCTCGCACTCAAAAAAAGCAATCATGAAAAATGAGCAATGCCGACGCATTGCTCATTTTTTTGTCTTCTTAGAAGGATCAGGAAAAGGCGAGACGTTTTGCGTTGATGGCGACGATGACAGTCGAAAGGCTCATCAGCACCGCACCAATCGCGGGAGAGATGAGGACGCCCAGTGGATAGAGGACGCCCGCCGCAAGCGGGATGGCGATGATGTTGTACCCCGTCGCCCAGAAGAGGTTCTCAACCATTTTCCTGAACGTCGCCCTACCGAATGTCAGTGCCGCTAGGACATCGCGCGGGTCGCTGTTCACCAGGATGATGTCGGCAGTCTCCGCGGCGACGTCCGTGCCGGACCCGACGGCGATACCCAGATCTGCAGCCGCCAAGGCGGGCGCGTCATTCACGCCATCTCCTGTCATGGCGGTATAGCGGCCTTCCGTCTGAAGCCGCCGCACTATTTCCTGCTTATCCTCGGGAAGGAATCCGGCCTCGTATCCATCGAGGCCCAGACGATCCGCCACGGCTTTGGCGACGCGTTCATTGTCGCCTGTCAGCATCCTTACTTCAATGCCGCGCTTCTGAAGGGACTCGACGGCCGCTTTCGCGCTGTCGCGCACGGTGTCGCCGAGCGCTATCCTTCCGAGGGGGCGGTTTCCACGGACTACATAGACATGCGTAGCCGCCTCCTTGAGATGTCCGACATCGGTATCGGCTCCGAGTTCATGCGCTCTTGCGGGGCTGACCACCGAGACAATCTCATCGTCCACGGTGGCCTTGACACCGACGCCTTTCTCCGCCTTGAACGATGAAGAAGCGGGCACATCGACGCCCAGGTGTTCGGCGTGTTCGAGGATTCCCTGCGCGATGGGGTGCTCGGAGTGGCTTTCGACAGCTGCCGCAAGGCGTATGAGTTCATCTTCTTCAATGCCGTTCCAAGTGTCGACGTTCATGACGTTGAATACGCCTTCCGTCAGGGTTCCTGTCTTATCGAAGATGACCGTATCCCCTTTTCTGGCCTGTTCAAAAGCGGTCCGGTCGCGGATCAGGAGGCCGTTCTGAGCGGAAAGCGCCGTGGAATTGGCGACGACAAGCGGAGTCGCAAGACCCAGAGCGTGCGGGCAGGCGATGACAAGCACGGTGGCCATTCTCGCCACGGCGAAGGTGGGGTCGGTGCTGATGAAAAGCCAGATGAGGAGCGTGGCGGTTCCCACCGTGATTGCGGCGGTGGTCAGCCAGCGCGCCGATTTGTCCGCGAGGTGTTGCGTCCTTGACTTGGCCGCTTGAGCATCTTTCACCATGGTGATGACTTTCTGCAGGTAGGCTTCCTCTCCGGATGTCTCCACAGCGAGTGTGAGCGAGCCTTGTCTGTTGAGGGAGCCGCCGACGGCTTTATCGCCCTGCGTCTTATGCACCGGCACACTCTCGCCGGTCAGCATGGATTCATCCACATGGCTGTCGCCGTCTTCGATGATGCCGTCCGCAGGAATGCGCTCGCCGGGACGGATCAGTATATGATCGCCCCGTTGGAGTTCAGAGATGGAGACCTCCTCCATCTCATCACCAATGATGCGTCGCGCCGTTGAGGGCATGAGCTTGGCGAGTTCATCCAGTGCGCTGGATGCACGCTCGACCGAGCGCATCTCGATGTGATGGCCCAGCAGCATGATGACAACGAGGGTGGCAAGCTCCCAGAAGAAATCATCGCCTTCCAGACCGAGCAGAGTGGCTGTGCTGTAGAAGAAGGCGACACTGATCGCCATGGCGATCAGTGTCATCATTCCTGGATTCCGCGCGGCGATCTCTTCTTTGAGACCTTTGAGGAAAGGCCAGCCGCCATAGAAATAGACAAAGGCGGAAAGCGCGAAAAGAATGACGGCTCTTCCGGGGAAGTCAAGTTCAAAGTTGAACCAATCCTGTATCATGGGGGAGAAGATGAGAATCGGTACCGTTGCGATCAAAGATGCATAGAAACGGGGGAGAAAGTCACCGTGATGACCATGATGGTCATGACCGTCATGGTCGTGATGTTCATGGTCGTCATGGTGTTGATGTCCGTTGTGATTGCGATGCCTCTCATGTTCATGGGCGTTGTTTTCATGAGTCATGATTACCCCTCCTCAGGCGTCGTTTTCGGCGTCGACGACAGCGAGTTTCTTGACATTGTAGCCCAGGGCTTCGATGGTCTCGACATAGAAATCGCCTTCACGTTGTGCGCCCGTGAAAGTGACTGTTCCGAAATGCCTGGAGGCATCGATGTCCACGCGGTCGGCGCCGTGTGCATTCATTGCGTTCTCGATGCGGTTGACGCAGCCTGCGCACTGAAAACCGTCGATGCGCATCCGCAGAATCCAGCGGCCCATAAGATCACTCCTTATCTTCTAATATAACATGACAATGTGCATCTTCTTCTGTAAAGCGTTCATGATGTGGGAATTCAAGCGATTCGGACCATGTTTCCGTGTCCAAAGCTTCAGTGACGTGCAGTCCTCCTAGAAGAAGCATTCCGCTTCCAAGGATGACAAGGATATAGGCGATCACCTTCATAAGTATAACCTCCTTTATTTTCACCTCAAGCATAACAGGGAAGTGTGAATGAATTATGAATGAAAAATGAGTGTTTCATGCGGGGAACGCGCTCGCGGATGATAGATTGAAAGTGAGGTGGTTCGATGAATGTTCTGATCCTTGAAGATGAAAAGCGGATCAACGAAATGATCACGCACTATATCTCGCAGGAGGGTCATGAGGCGTTGAGCGCCTTTAACGCCGAGGAGGCGCTGGAGCTGTTTCAGACGCAGGCGGTGGATGTCATCGTGAGCGACCTGATGCTCGAGGGCATGCAGGGCGAGGCGTTCGTCGAGGAGATACGGCATGCGAGCGATGTCCATATCATTGTGCTGACGGCTAAGACGACATTGGATGCGAAACTTGAACTGCTCAAGAAAGGCGCGGATGATTATATCTACAAGCCCTTCAGCATCGATGAGCTGCTTCTGAAGCTCAAGAACATCGAGTCCCGCATCAACGCTGAACGCACGCTCTCTTTGGAAACGCCCGCAGGTCGCCTCACACTCAAGGAGAAGACCAACAGAGTGTTTCTTGATGATGCGCGCATCCCTCTCAACAGCACTGAATACAGAATTCTCCGCTATATGGCGCGTCATGCCGAGCAGGTACTCTTAAGAGAACAGATCCTCACGGCCTGCCTTGAAGAGAGTGACGCTTTCGACCGCATCATCGACGCCTATGTGAAGAAGTTGCGTAAAAAGACCGCCCCTGAACTCATCGAGACAGTCTATGGCGCAGGATACCGCCTCCGAGGTGATAAGGATGCGTAGGTTATCCGATTATTTCCATGCCCATTTCTCGAGCGCTTTCAAAATCGCGTTCACGGTGGTGTTCATACTTGTGAACCTCACCGTGATGCTGGTGAACACCTTCTATATAAGGGA
>PWEL01000004.1 GCA_003553945.1 Mollicutes bacterium
CCATCGAGCAGGTCTCCAGCGAGAGGGCACGCGCAGGTGCCATGCAGAACCGCCTGGAGCACACCATCGCTAACCTGGGTGTGGCGGAAGAGAACTTGACCGCAGCCGAATCCCGGATTCGCGACCTGGATATGGCTCAGGAAATGGTTGAATTTACCCGCAACCAGATCATGATGCAGGCTGGCAGTGCTATGCTGGCCCAGGCCAACATGAAGCCTGAAGCTGTTCTAACACTTCTGGCGTAGGTGAGTGGTTAACTTAACAGGGTCGGCTTATGCCGGCCCTGATTTAAAAATTAGAATTGGAGCGAAATAAAATGAAAATAGACGGCTTTGACCCGCTCATTTTTAACCGTATCCAGAGTAACTTGGAGCCTTTTCAGGCGGAACCTAACCTTGAAGCTCTTCAGCTTGAAGGCTTGGTTGATCTGGATCGGGGCTTAACAGGAGATGCTCTGCCCGAAATTGATAAAGATGCCTTGATGGAGGAAGTCCAAAAGGATCTCGAGCAGTTCAATGATGCCCTACAGGCTTTTGATAAAGCACTGGAATTTCGCCTTCACAAAGATTCGGAGCGCTGGATGGTAGAAGTCCGCGACCTGGAGAAAGATGAAATTATCAAGGAAATGCCCCCGGAAAGGGTGCTCAATGTAATTGCCCAGATTCAAGCCATGATCGGCCTTATAGTAGATGAAAAAAGATGAGTCAGAAGGTAGTTGCTGAATCATCTTTTTCTTAAGATGTTTTTTGTTTAACTCCCCGAAAAGTAAGAGGTGTTAACCTGCTGTCTTTTATTATTCCTTTGTTTGTTAAGTAGCAAAATAAATTAAGAAGAATTGATATCTTTTTTATTTTTCTATTTTCAACTAACTACCAACTTAACTATATTTTTCTTATATTCATATAACACTTACACTATTGATAAATTTTTAGGAGAGTCTATGTAAAGAAGAATATTTTAATTTAGTTATTTTTATAAAATTCAACTATGCTATTTGTATATGGTATTATTCTTCTAGCTGATTCTATGTGATGAAATCTATAATTAATTAAATTGACATTTACTTCTATTATCCAAAACTTCTTGTTTTCATCCATAGCTAAATCGAGCCCCAACTCGTTTAAATTGCTTTCTAAGGTTTCTTCAAATTGAGGAGCAAATGAAAGGCAAAGTTTTTCTAATTCTTCATTTAGCTCTTTGCATGTTTTCTTATCATAGTAGCGAGACAAGAATTCAGGCAACTCACATCCCGAACCTCCAGAACTAAAATTCGTGACCAAACTTCTACCTATTCTTACTAATATTTTGCCAATTTCCCATTTGAACTGCTTGTTCTTAAAAAGATGAACTCTAATATCAAAGGGAAAACCCTCGGGAGTACAAGAATTTATATACCTTTGTACTAAAAATTTTTTTAGAGGAAAATTTTTGAAGGCTTCAGAAATTTCATTGTGGCTTATGGTATGCTTTTTATTTTCCTTGATAACTTCATAATTGTTGGATAAAGTTTTTCCAATGTATATTATATTTTTTCCGAAAGATCCTTTAATAGGTTTGATTATTATCTTATTAAAAGTTTCTAAAAAATAAAATATGGTATCTAAGCTATTTATGCGACTATATGGAATAAGATAATTGTTAAAATTCTTAATGTTAAATATTCTTCCATATGCTTCTAACTTATCCATTGAATCCCCCATCAGTTCGCTTGTAATAGGGATACCATAAAATTCATCATATAGTTTTTTTAATTGAGGAAAACCTTTCATTCTTATTCTGTCATGAATTACATCTGGATAAACAAATATTTTTTGTTTCCAGGTATCATTATTAAGGGTATACCCATGAATTTGCTTATTATTAAAATCCACGTCACTAGGAGTAAAATAAAAAAAGTTTACTTTTTCAAAATGAGCCACATAAGCACAAGCTCTTTTAAATTCGCTGTCATCTTTATTGACATCCATCAATGCTATGTTAGCTTTGGAAGAATTATTTGTTTTAATTACGTGTTTGTATAAAATAGGTTTTACATTTAGTTCTAAAGATCTTTTCCATCTTGAAATAAATAAATCTAGTTGCTTTAATATATCATCAATTACTTCATTAATTAATTTTTTTAATTCTATGTTTTCTGCGTTATTATTTTCTATATGGTTTATTAAAGTTTGGATTTGTTCAGTAGATTTTTTAAAAGATCGTTTTAAGTTTATGGAATGATTATTTATATCTGAAAGAAAATATTCTGAAGCAAGGCTCCCTTTTGTCAGTGACTCTATCTGTTTTAAACCCTCTAACATTTTATTTAATATTAATAAACTTCTTTCGTATTCTTCATTTATTAATTTATTTTTAAATTCGTTTTTACTGTAAATGATTGCATCGCTTAATAAGAGGAGGTGTCTGACTTCATCAATATTTCCCATGCATTTTCCTCCTTATAAATTTTCTACGCCTACATATCATCTATGTAAGCAATGGCCTCTCTTAAAGAGATTTCAGTGTTGCTGCCGATAAATTCGTGGAATACCTTGTACAGGAAAAGGTAATCGTCCAGGGTGTCCAGGGTTACCCTGATATCCGGCCTTTGCAGCTCTTCATCCGGCTCCATTGCTTCAATATCAAAGCGATCCGGATCAGCTTTAATGAAGGGGGTAACGTGTTCCCGGTCGTACTCTTCAGTGGCTTCTTCGTAAGCGATAATGAGTGTTTCTCTCGGCAAAACTTCTGCCCCGCTTCCGTACGGCAAGTTTTCCATCCTTACGTAGTCGTGTTTGCCCTTGCGCAGCTCTTCCCCAGCCAAATCGATGAGTTCGGGAGATGTGAGGGGATTGTCGGCGGTAACTCTCACCACTATGCCGGGGTTTTCCACCTTAATTATCTGGTAGAAGCGGTCCAGCACATCCTCTGTGCTGCCGCGGTAGACGGCGATGTTGTTTTTCTTGGCTTCTTCCACAAGCACGTCATCGTACTCTTCTGTGGTGGTGGCCAGCCAAACTTCGTCTACCGTTTTTGCCAGTTTCACCCTCTCCATAACCCGGTGAATAACCGGCTTC
>PWEL01000048.1 GCA_003553945.1 Mollicutes bacterium
TGCCTAAGAACGCTTGTCTTAGGATGGATGTGGATTGCTCTAATGATTGTTTGGCTAGTCCATTTTACCAAACTTAGGCTGGACTCACAATGTCTATCAGTACTTTTCTTAAACAGAGCGAAATCCTATTGCTTTTCTATTTAATTAGACTATAATCTAATTATAAGTTTGATATTTCTCAAACCAATTATTGTAAAGAGGTGGAGCGATGAAATTTCTGTTCGATGAGAAAGCGAGCCGGCTGTATGATTTCCTCATGTTTCCAAAGCTGCTCTATGTCGACCCCGAACAGCTACACAACCTAAACGAGGTGCTGGGCGAAGGCGGTATGGAGGAATTCGCCACTCACGAAGCGTACATGGAATTCGTCGAGGCAGCCAAAAAGGACCTGGAGCCTTTCAAGGACCCCCTGCTCGGTTTCTACGCCGATGAGAGCATCAGCAACTACGATTTCCCCATGCTGCTGTTCAAGGCCTATTCCTTCCTCGGGTTCAACGACTACAGGAGCTATCTCCAATCCATCATGAAGGACGAGGAGGATGTTATCAGGACGAACTTGATCCATGCGCTCCTCACTGTCGAGAAGGGTGAAAAGGAGACCGATGAAAAGCAGGCGCGCGAGAAGGCCGAGCATCTCCGAAAGAACAGAGACGACCTCTTCAAGATCGTGCGGGGGACCCCGACCACGGAAAACCACCGCTGGGTCCTGATACTTCTGGTCGAAAGCCCCAAGGAATATCTCGGGTTCTATATCGACCTCCTCGAGGAGGTCCACTCGATTTTCAAAAAGTATCTGGACCAGCACGAGCCGAAACTGAAGCGTTTCAAGGAGGAGGTCGTCACACCTCTTAGACAAGAGGGTGAAACGGCTTTTCAAGAATTGACGCAGGATATCATTCCCTTTGAAGTCTTGAACGAGGAGAACATCCTGATCACCTCGTTCACCAACCCCTACTTCTACACCGGCTTAACGACCGGGGAGGACCTCATAATCCTCTTCGGCGCGGACATGAAGACAGGATTCCTGAAAATCGCCGAATTCAGGGATGAATCGCGTAAGAACCGTGCCAAGGTGTTTAAGACGCTTTCGGAGGAGACGCGCTATGAAGTGTTGAGACTCATCGCCCGAGGGATGACCTCGACGAAAGCCATCGCCAACGAAATCGGAATCTCCAGCGCCACGGTCACCTATCATATGAACGCGTTCCTCACCGCGAAGGTCATCAAGATCCCCAAGACGAAAGAAGCACGCAAGGAAGCGCGCTATGTCGTGGATTTCGAGCGCCTCGAATCATTCTGGGAAGCGTTCATGAACGAGCTGAAAAACGGCCAGGTCATTGTATAATGCAAAAAGCCTGAGAATGGCTGTTTAACAGAATGGAGCGTGCTAAAAATGAAAAAGAAAGTGCTTAAATGGATCATGATCGGGATTCCACTTCTGTTGGTCTTGTTCATGGCGTTCATCGTCGGAAGCAGCTATTTCGAGCACAGAGAATTGATAGGACAGGAGAAAGAGGAGTACCCGGCACCGGGAACGCTCGTGGAGACTGACGGCGGCGATGCGCTACATGTCTACGCTGAGGGGGAGGGGGCGCCGACGCTTGTCTTTATGTCGGGACTGGGGACCAGTTCCCCGGTATATGACTTCAAGCCCCTGTATGACGAATTATCGGATGATTACCGCATCGTTGTCATAGAGAGGGCCGGATACGGGTGGAGCGACATCACTTCAAGCCCGAGAGATACTGACACAGTCCTGGAAGAGACCCGCGCGGCGCTTGAGGTGTCCGGGGAAGAGCCTCCCTATGTATTGTTTCCGCATTCCATGGCCGGGCTGGAGGCGATATACTGGGCGCATCAGCATCCGGAGGAGATCGAAGCCATCGTCGGGCTGGACCCTCTTGTCCCCGATTACCATACACAAAAGGGAGAGACGCCCTCCACGTCATTAGTCATTGATTTTCTGATGAACACCGGCTTGGTAAGACGCGACCCTGAAGTCTTCAATGAAAGTTTCCCGGCCATGAAGAAAGGACTTCTGAGTGAAGATGACGCTGAAATCGCCCGGACGATATTCTACCGCCGCATCCAGACTGAAAATATGAAAAATGAGATCGACGCTTTATCGGACAACGCGCAGACGGTCTCAGACCTGGGGAAACCCGATGTGCCCTTCCATGTATTCATTGCGGACGAGAATGAAGATGAATACTGGAGCGAGAGCCTTGCATCCTATGCTTTAGAGACAGGCGGCGAATCTTATATACTGAAGGCAGAACATTACATCCATCTTGATGAGCCCGGATTGATTTCTGAAAAATGCAGAACACTCATTGAAGCGTCGGAGGACTGAAACTTACCTTATTACAGACTGTACACAAAAGGCGCTTATCAATCCCTTCTAATCCGAAGGGCGTGATAAGCGCCTTTTTCGATGCGGCAAGGCTTCATCGAAGCCCGTGACGCTATGATGGATATTGAAGCGAAGCTTGCATTTTTTCATCAGTCCTGACACGCGCTCCTATTGCATAATCGAGCGTTTCTATCCGACGCTTACAGTAAAGCCGTCGACATTTGACAGGTCTTCCTCCAGCTGTCACTAGCCTATTCAAATGAAGCGTTCCATCATTAAGCATGATGGTTTTGTCATACCTACTCTAATATCGACAGCCTCTTCCTCTGACTTGGCAACACTTTTTCTATATATTGACGAACATGATGGATTTCCATATTTCAATCCTGAAGAGGAGCGGGCTTGCGCATCCATCTCCATGAGAGCCCGACCAGCAATACCATGACGGCCGCCTCTACTATCAGGTTGAAAGGGGATGCCCCCGTGAAGATCTCACCGCTCAGATTGCCGATGGCGTGATAGAAGACCGCCACGAAAGCGACCCTGCCGCAGGCATTATAGAGCCAGGCGTAGATGGGCGAGCCGACGATGATGTTCATCGAGAAAAGCAAAACGGCACCGGTACCCAGTTGTGCCTGATAGGTCCCTTCCATATAAAAGAGGGGAAGATGCCACGCAGCCCAGAAGACACCGATGATGAGGCTCGCAAGAACGATTGGCATCTTTCTCTGCAGGCCTTCCAGAGCGTACGCCCTCCAGCCGATCTCCTCCATACCGCCGATGAGGACGCCGATGAGCATGAATATCGGCGTGCCGATATCGAAAAGCGCCCCATCGAAGACCGATCCTTCGATCAGGACGGGAAGCGCCCTGAGCAGAATGATCAGGAGGATGACATAGAGATACCATCGCGCCTTCAGTGTGAAAGGATTGAATACCCTGCGGAGAAATTTTCCCGGACCCCTGTCCAGTGATTCATCCCAATAGCCCATCTTGATGAGGCCTAAGGATATGAACAAGGGACCGAGCCCGCCTGCGAGCGATAGAAGCACAGTGGGGAACTGCAGGTAGGACTGGCCCGTGAGGAGCGTCAATGACAGGAATATCCAGGTCCAGAGCACAGTGCCTATAAGGAAAAGCCACGGAGCGGGTCTTCTGCCTGACATCATCAACCATCCTTCATGCCATGCTTTGATGCAAAGATGTAGAAACCATCCACCGATAGGCTGCATCAGACCTTAAGAAATTATAAAAGCATTGGTTATCGCTGTCAAACCGCTCCGGGAATTGAACGGAACCATCATACCCCGTATAAAAGGAAAATCCGCCTTGCGGCGGATTTAAGGAAGGGGATGTGTGAATAGCAAGCTATTCACCATGTATAGGGGGAAACGCAACCTTTCGGTTGCAGTTTGAATAATAACACATCCCTATTATTCATGCAATTGAATTAATAAAAAAATGCAGACTTTCAAGTGAAATTCCTAAAAAGAAAAGTAAACGGCTTAGCGCGCGTCATCCAGCGATTGTCAAAAACAGCGAGGATCATGCATCGTGCCTCGACTGCCAGTAGTAGATGGCGATCTGGGTCCTGTCCCTGAGCATCAGCTTATCTAGCATGTTGCTGATAAGGTTCCGCACAGTACCCTCCCCGATGAACATCCTTCGCGCGATCTCCTTGTTGCTGTGGCCGTGGGCGATGAGTGCCATGCATTCATTCTCCCTTTCACTGAGGTCTTCGTCCGCTGTGGGTGAAGTGAAGGCATCCATCGCCTCGCGGCTGATGGTCGTCCTCCCCTGGTGCACGGCACGGGTGTTGGCGAGTTGTGTCTCGACAGGGTCGTTTTTCAACATGTATCCGTCCGCTCCGGCGTAGAGCGCCTGATGCACATGACGGAAATCGCGGAATGTCGTCAGGACGAGCACCCTGACATCAGGATGTAGCTTCTTGATGGAGGCTGTGGCTTCAATGCCGTCCATCACAGGCATACGGATGTCCATCAGCACGACATCAACCGCCCTGGAGGCTAGAAAGGCCAGCGCCTCTTCTCCGTTTGACGCAGTACCCACGACATCAATGTCCTCCTCGGCGGAGAATATTGATGCAAGGCTCTCACACACGAGCACATCATCATCGACAAGCAGAATCTTCATCAGCTTTCAACCTCCTCGAACGTGATGGGGATGACGCACACCAAAGTAAAGTGATAATCCGTGTGTACCGAAAGTGTACCCCCTACGCCTTCAAGCCGGCGACGCATGAAGCGAAGTCCCATGCCGGCGGGCGCGCTTTCACTCTGGACCCCGTCGTTGCGCACCAGCAGGCGTACCAGGGTCTCATCGGCATAAAGCTCGACCTCCACACGGGTCGCACGGCTATGTTTCTGCACATTCGTGAACGCTTCCTTGAGGACGGAGGCCATGAGATGCCAATGCGTCGGTGTCAGCTTTTCGAACGTCCCGTTGCGGCGATGATCGAGCGGACAGAAATCAAACCGTTCGATGAGCTTGCGGAAGCGTTCATCCCCGAGGGATTCTTCGGGTCTGTTGAGCTCGACCGATTCACGAAGCTGCTCGACGCTTGCTTCGAGTTTCTCCTTGATCGATTGGAAGGAAGGCTCCCCTGCAGAATCCGGGCACTTGACTTCGAAGGCGCGGAGCGCAAGGTTCGCGCCCGTGAGCTCATGACCAAGATCATCATGCAGTTTCTGGGCAATCCGGTCTCGTTCCGTGAGGACGCTCAGACGGGAGATCCCGTCCTGCGTTTCAAGCAGGTCCTCCCGTTCCCGCTCATAACCATAGAGACGCTCGCGGTGGGCGTCTAGTTCTTGTTGTGCACTGTATTGTGATAGATGCCACCCATACAACAAAAGACCGGTACCGACAGCGTAGAGGGCCGCTGCAAGCGGGGCGGCATCGAACGGTGCGAACACCAGCCACAGCATGATGGGGGCCGCAGCGGCCGGCCAGCGCCCCTCATAGATAAGCAGCATAGCCACCGGATAGGCGAGCAGGAAGATTCCGTCGATGAGAAGCGCAAGAAAAACCCATACGGCCAGTTCGACAAGCAGACCCTTGGTGTTATTGAAACGGAAGCGGACAACTATTGAGCCGAGCGCGGCGAGCCAGAGCAAAAAGACCGCAGGCGTCTGCGGTCGGAGGATGAAGATTATGATGGCAAAGAGCCCGAGCATTGCCGCCCAGAGCCCCTGCCGGTAAGTAATCGCCACGCTTTTTTGCATTACTCAAATCTCCTCGTTGAACCGACTGACAAGAAAATGATAGCAAATCCGAGCAGAATGCACAAGCTCAAGAACGCTCCGCGGTAGTCGCCTTCGGCGACATACTCCAGTCCATAGGAATACCAGTAGGTGGGCATCACGACAGCAACGCGACGGATGTCGTCCGGCAGCATAGCCAGAGGGAACATGAGTCCGCCAATCACAGCGATAATATTGGCAACGATACTGTAGACGGCCAGCGAGATGGTATAAGTCTTGAAGAGTGTATGCCAAAACAGCGAAAGGGCGATCGCCATGACTGCAAAAAACAACAAGAAGCCATAACCCCAGAGGAAGAACGTCATCGAGGCGTCCCAGCGGATGAGAGAGAGCGCCCAGAAGAACGTGATCTGCACAATAGCCACCAGGAAGTAAGCCAGAAGATGGCCAAGCAGATAGGTCCGATGTGAAACCGGTGTGGACGCGATGCGGACAATGGTCTTCAGCTGGCGGTCCTCGATCACCAGTTTGCTGAGCATCACCGCGACGAACATGAGGCCCAGGGCGAACAGACCGTATTGGAAGCGCGGGGTTTCCTCCGCCCCGGTGACGGGGATGAGCAGTATGATGAAGGGCAGCACGAACATAAGGCCCAGCACAAGCGGTTGCTTCCAGAGCCGGCGGAAGGTGAAGGCGAGGATGGTCATCATGCAATCACCCGCCGGCTCATCCTTAAGAGCACCATGAGTATGATTGCCCAAGCCCCGAGCAACAAGCCGATACCCAGCATGCCCATCGCATAATCGCCGTCCACGAAATATTCGATCGAAATGCGTTGCCAGCTTATCGGCGAGGCGTAGTCCTTGAGGAAGTTTATGACAGCATTATCAGGAAGCCCGATGATATGCCCTGCGAGTATCGACCCGCCGATGGCATAGAGCGTGATGACGGCCTGTGCCTTGTTGGCTTTTTTGACGAGGATGATCACCACGGCGCCCAGTGTCTGCGTGAACCCGACGCCGAGGAAGATGACCAGCACGGCAAGTCCCCAGTTCGAGACTGTCGGCTCATATATCACGAAGATGAAGGCGAGAATCAACATCAGCTGCAGGAAGCTGACCAGCGAGCTGTAGAACATATTTGTGACCATGAACCGCACTGGATGTACGGGTGAGGCGCGCAGTCGATCCTTGAAGGAGGTGAAGAAATCCCCCTCCATCCCTTCGGTTGTGTAGGCGGCGCCAAAGATCTGAAACATCAGAATGAACCCGATGCCCATGAAGAACGCAATGTGGCCGAGGTCGGCATCGGGATGCGCATTCGCCTGAATCTCCATGTTGACATAGATGAGCACCAGCGGCAGACCGATGAAGATGACATGACCGAGATAATCCTTCAGCACGCGCAAAGCATAGAAGCGAAACATCTCAGCTCACCTCGCTGTCGCGCAGCGTCTTGCCAGTCAGCATCAAGAAGACATCCTCGAGGCTCGCATGTTCATTCTGCACGTTGGTGATTGTATAAGGCGAAAGCGTCGCAATCAGCTTATCGAGCAGGTCGGCACCCGCGTGCAGGTTGATGCGGAAGGTCTGCTTATCAAGGCGCGCCTCCTTGACATCCGGCAGGGCGCGAAGTGTCTGCAACGCTTCTTCTTCGGGCTGCTTGACATCGATCGCAACATGCTGATCGCCCTGGACCTTGCGAATCAGTTCAGGAACGGTGCCTTTGGCGATGATGTGGCCTTCGTCGATGATATAGACGCGATCGCTGATCGCCTGGACTTCCTCGATATAATGCGAAGTGTAGATGATGGCGGTCTCAGTATCCCTGGCCAGCTGCTTGACGAACTCAAGGATATAGTTCCTGCTCTGCGGGTCGATGCCGACCGTGGGTTCGTCCATGATGATCAGTTCCGGTTCGTGCAACAGCGCACAGCCGATGTTCAAGCGGCGCTTCATGCCGCCGGAATATTTTTTCGGAATCTCATTAAGACGGTCCTTGAGCCCGATAAGGACGGCGACTTCCTCGATGCGCCGCTTGAGGCGCTCACCCTTGAGGCCGTAGAGCTTGCCGAAGAAAAGCAAATTCTCATAGGCGCTCAGCGTATCGTAAACCGTCACTTCCTGTGTGACGAGTCCGATGCGGCTCCGCACGCGACGGTTCGAGCCGTTTTGCTGTTCGCCGAAGACCTCGACGAGTCCGCTGTCGACATCGAGCAGCCCGACAATGGCGTTGATCGCCGTGGTCTTCCCCGCACCATTGGGCCCGAGCAAGCCGACGACTTCGCCTTTCTTGATTTCCAGATCCAAATGGTCGAGCGCGAGTCGTTTCCCGTTGTAGCGTTTGATGACATCTTTCATTCTTGCAAACATTTCTATCACCTCGATTAAATCCTATCAGATACGCATGAAGGCGGGTAGTGACATTTGTCATATTCCATATCTGAATGGATGCTATACAAAAATCCGCACACACGGCGGATTTTGAACGGTACTGGCACAGAAAATAACAGCGATGTGTGAATCCCTTCAGGGCATGAGCCTTTCAAGCACTGTCTCTGTCTGTTCACGACCCTTCTTCAAAGCGACGCTCACACCGTCGCCGGTGATGACAGAGGCGCCCTTCTTCTTTAGCATCTTGCGCATGCGGCGAAGGGCGATGGTCTTCCCGATAGCTGCCTGGGTGACATAGATACCGACGCGAACATCGGTTGAAGAGAGACGCTTGAGAAACAGCTTCATGGGTCTAGCCACTGTAAAAGCGTGGACCGGGGCGCCGAAGACAAGATAGTCATAGCCTTCTACTTCCGGGGATGCCTCCAGCTTCCGCCGACGCTTGTCGGCGCGGATCTGAAGGATGTCTGCGTCCTTCCCGGCCTCGGACAGTCTCTCTTTCAATGCCTCGGCGATCCCAAGCGTATTGCCAGTCTCTGAATATACCACAATGCCTGTTTTCATGGAGCCCCCCCTTTTCAAGCGATGCTATGCACCCTTGTCCCACTGCCTTATGGGATGTTTTTCTCACGTAATGTTGCGGTTCAGCTTCAAATCGTCCACCAGGTCGTACATGGCGCGGACATCCTCTTTGAACGTCTCCAGTTTATCCAGCCCTTCCTTATCGAGGTCCTTAAAAGAGAATGTCTTCCGACCGGTATGGATTGCGAGGTATAGTTTGCCGTCGCGGAAAGCGAAACCGATGTTGCCGGGGTGCTTTTCAATCCTGAACAGCGCCTTCATGAAATGCGGGGGCAGGATATAGTAGACCGTATGTCTGTTGGTCGTATAGACATTGAATTTCTCGTTGAACTCGACGCTCGCGAAATCAACCTGTTCATAATCGAGCTCGTCCTGCGGCTTATAATCCTCGAGCACAAGCACCGCGTCTTCGCTCTTCTTATGAAAATCGAAGATGAAAAGGCGCCCCTTAAAGCGGACATTGGTGTTCTTGTCAGTCTTTTGCGCGCTGTATACATCCGCCGATTCGAAGTCTACACCGTCTATGGTCCCCTGCATATAGTCATGGAATCTAAAACGGTTGCCTTTTCGGATGAACCCGGCGGCAAAGACCTCGTCCTTCTCGAAACCTCGCTTGGGTTCGAGCTGACATCCTTCGATGTGCTCGGCGAGATAGTCCACAAGGACATTCTGCTTGAAGTCTTGCACCAACCTGGAACGCATAATGAGTGCCGGCAGTCCGATTACGAGCATCGAGCCGAACACAAGTGAACCCCCGATGATGATGTAGATAATCTGCATGTCCACGTTTGTGTAGATCAACATCAGAACACCCGCCACGAACAAAATCCCGTTGAGCCTGAAAGCAAGTTTGATCTTCCGGTAACGCTATTGATACGTTTCGAGATTCGGTGTCATTCTTTCACCCTTTCGATATTTTCTGTAATTTCTAACTCAGGACCATCACATGAAGTGATTGAAATCCAAAAGGATATATATCTATTCTAACAGAAATATTCAAAGAGTGAATGATAGGAATTGAGTTAAAGATTATTAAACCGGGCTTAGAAACGTGAAGATGCTGTAAATCATTTCAATTTTCTTGGAGCTCTCCAAAAAACTGCACCCCTGGATTCGGAAAACCAGACTCCAGGGGTGCAGTTTTTAACCGCTGTATGCTGTGGGCGTTTTATTTGTGCTTCCCCATCAATGTGGTAATCCCCATGAAGCTGCTGTCAAGCAGTCCGTCCTCCTTCTTCTTTTCCTGCTGTCGATTGGGTTGGGGTTTTGGTTTCCTTGATTTTATTTTGCGTGGCTTTTTGGAGGACCTCAGATAATTGAATGGGAATGTTTCGGATTCAGAGGAAATATCTTCAGCTCCCCGCAAGGCCCTCCAAGCTATCTGCTTGCACTCCACAAACGTTCGATTTTTGTAGGTTTCCACAAACAAATGCCAGTAGTACGCACGCCATATGTTCACAATCATCGGCAGACGCGATCTTTTGAAGAAGGCCTTCTCGAATTCGTCCAACCCCTCATGAATGTGTTTCTCCTTGAGCTTCAACCGCTCCTCGTTGATGCGTTGTTGCAAATCATCAACGGCCTCTTCATCCAACGGAAGGTGCTTGCACTTATCATACCACTTCTCCATCGTCATCGCCTCCTCGTGTTTCTATAGGTTTACCCTTCTGCGAACTTCTCGATTAGCTAAAACCAGCAGTCCAGCAACGCTTCCTCAAGTGAATCTCAGATCTATGTTCATGCGCTTTTCCTCTTCATAGTGCTTGTCAATTCTGTCCTCCGGTGCATATAAGTCATAATGGGCCTCAAGCCGTCCTAGAAGTGATGAGAAAAGCGAGCGGCGGTCTTCGTGTCTTTCTTTGATCGTCACATCCAGATTATCCGAACTGCAAAGCGTCTGCAGAACCTTGTCAATATCAGATTCCTCGACGATATCCGAATGCTTTTCATCTTTGAGTTTTGTCGTTATTGTAAGGCTTCTACGCTTCGTGTTGAGGTACTTGTTCCTGAGGTCCTCCTGATGCAGGATGTTTTCCAAAAACAGCCGCTTCACACGCTCAATCCTTTTGAATCCATGGTAGTAGCGAAGCTTGTGATAGAACGCCTCGAACCGTCTATGGAGGTTTTGATTGCGGTAAGGATATATGATGATCAGCGTCCCGTTTGCAGCGTCGGGGTTCAGAAACGTGTTGAAGAGGTATCTATAGAGTGTCTCGTCATGATAGAAATCCTCCGCTTTGAGAGGGGTCCGCATATAATGGTTAATGCGGTAGTGATAACGTCCGAAGCGCTCCCGCTTCTTATCATCCAACCCGCCTCCCGGGAACATCAGCTCTGCGTAGGCGATCTTGACAAAGATTTTATCTCCGTTCATATCACGCAAGGCTAGATCAATCCGGGTCCTGTCGTCACATTCCGGCTTGAAAGCCATGGTCTTGATAGGCGTCTCAAGACCGAGCAGTGCATGCAGGGATGATTTATCACGGAGATGCGGCAGAAAGCAATCCAGCACAAGCGCCTGCGAGGAGATGATCTTCCCCGGCTCGATCCAAGTATAATCTTTCTGAATATCACTGTATAGCACCCGGTTTCTCTCCAAAAGCACCATCTCCGGCGGACCGCTCAATCTGCAAGGTTTCCGGGAATCGATATAATCTTCAGAATAATGCGTACGCATGTAGCGTTCGAAATGCACACGAAGTTCTTCACGATAAGAGACAGGTCTTTCGGTTCTGCATTCATCCATAGTGCTTCCTCGCTTTCTCAAGCTCTTCGATCATACTCGCTCGCAACGATGCGGGTTCATGCACAACAATCTTCGACCCTAATGAAAGCAGCAAAGGCTTCATCTCTGAAAGGCTCCCTGTCTTCACTTTTACATCCAGCGTCTTCTCATCCACGATACTTTTCTCATGGTGGCCGAATATGTCTTCAAGCATCCACGCCAGCGAGCGGGGAAAATGAAACCGCACGCTGATCAGCGCTCCACTGTAGAATACACCCTGGTTCTCCTGCACGATCCTCTTCTCTTTTTTATGAAGGGCCTCATCAATAGAAAACTTGACATCCTTACATGCAACCGTCCGCATGCGTGCCAATTTGAGATATATGATTGCCCTCCGCGCTTCTTCATAAGCGGCGAGATAGGGACTTCCCCTTTTGGTGAACAGGAAGTAAGGGTGTACGGTGCGAATCAAAAATTTCTGATTGGCGGGGATATATTCGATACCGGTCTTCAGGCTTTTCTTTACAGCATAATCGAGCATGATGTAGTGCTTTATCTCAGATATGGAGAGCGTGTCGAAAAGAGGGTCCAGATTCCCCGGGGTTCTCATGAAGGAGGCATACATCTCTGTAAGCTTTTTGATGGGTATGGTCTTCTCATCCTTGAATAGCTCTCTGAAAAGCATCTCATCCTCGGGAGTCGACTCGACGGATATCGTCTCGCTGTCCGCATCGAGATAATATCCGCCATCCTTCCCTCTCTGGGCTTGGATATAGATGCCGCTCATCTCCAGCTCATCGCGATACCGACGAATCTGCCTTGGCGTCACTTCAAGCATGCATGCCAATTCCTCAATCTTATAGGTCCGGCCCTCTTGAAGCTTGAGCACCAATCGCAGCATATTGGAGAACTTGCTCACATAACCCCTCCTTCATCATCAGTATAAGTCATCATGCGGACATATATTGTCACAATGAAAAAGCCGCACAAAAATCGTGCGGCGCTCATAATATGAAGACAATGTCATAGATAGCGGGCCTTCAAGTAGTCATAATGCGGATGTTCCGCTAAATTCGAACGGCTCACAAATTCGGCATAATCCATGAATGCCACGCTGATGTCATCGACACCTAGGTCATCTAAGAAGTCATTCAACATTTTGACAGCATGTTTTGCCTCTTGCTCGATATTATCGTCACATGCTTTTAGATGTCGCTTGTCAGCCTCGCTCTCCAGCTCATCGATCAAGCTCGTCCTCGAAGCCAGCCATGAGACACTCAGGAGTAGGACAGATTTGTTTTTGAAATGTTCTTCATCTCTGTTATTAATGATAGAGAGAAGATGCTTGGCCATTTGAACAATGTCGTACTTTTCAAAGGTTTTTTGTTTAATTTCATGCATTATTTTTTTAAATAAATCTATAAACTCTTTAGCATAATGGCTTTCATAATTTTCTTCTTCCAAATAACTTTTAAATGAACTTTTAAGTACACTCTTTTTGTTCTCATAGATGTCGTCGGAACACCTATGGTCATAATGTTCAAACATCTTCATCTCAAGCATAAGAGTGCTTTCCTCCGATTTAAATAAGCCATCAATTTGAGACGGACGTCTATTTTTCAATGGTCTGTTTCTTTCTTCTGGATGAAATGCTTCGTAAACAGTATCGAATATAATCAGAGGTCTTTTTCTATCAATCATAGAAAAAGTGTTGTAGGTCAGAGCTGACGAAGAACGGAGCGCTCTCATATCATTAATGTCTGACATGGAGTAATAGCCATTTAAATAACACGTCAACTCTAAGTTTTTTATCAGGTTATCGTTGACACATAAGACGTAGGGATGATACTCATTAGAATTTGGCCTTTTTTCTTGGAAAGCAATGTTGTCGGCGCCAGCTGTACGTTCAAGCCTGTCTTTAAGAATACTTTTAAGTTTGCTTTTCAGTTTCTCAGAACATTTTGATGATGCTTTCAATTCAGATGCATTTTCATTCATTTACATCCCCTCCTCGCTCTGTTTAAGAAAAGTACTGATAGACATTGTGAGTCCAGCCTAAGTTTGGTAAAATGGACTAGCCAAACAATCATTAGAGCAATCCACATCCATCCTAAGACAAGCGTTCTTAGGCA
>PWEL01000007.1 GCA_003553945.1 Mollicutes bacterium
TCTCCTGGCCCCCGCTCTCACAAACGCTGAACAAGAAGGAGAGATGCACATAGCCTCCTGGTTAGCGGAAAGGTTGGGCATGCTCTATTATTTCCAAGGGGATTACTCCCGGGCAGTAGAGCTTCACCAGAGGTCGGCGGAGATGGCCCCGGAGCAGGATCGCCTTTCCTTTTCTCTGCGCGACAGCATGGCTGCTATATATCACGATTGGGGCGACCTGGAGCAGGCCCTGGATTACGCCCGGGGCAGCATCAAGGTAAAAGAAATGCTGATGCTGGAGGAAGCCCTTCCCTATGCCTACAGCCAGCTGGCCTTTATCCTGGCCAGCATGGATAAACCGGAAGCAGCTGAACAAAACTTTCTTCATTCTATTGAGCTGGCCCATAAAATGGAGGGGGAAAAGTTCTTTCTGGCAATAAGCATGGCTTTCTACTGCCGTTTCCTGACTGACCGGGGAAGGCTGAGAGAAGCCTTCGCCACGGGTGAAAAAGCCATGGAGATCTCCAGGGGTCAGTCGGAATTTATACACGCGGTATGCACGGAGATGGCCGCCCCGGCTTTTATAAAGGAAGGAGAACTCCAAAAAGGAGCGGATATGCTCCAGAAAGCACTGAAGAGCCTGGAAGAGAGCGGGGCCAAGTATTTCATATTTTATGCCAGAGCCTTCCTGGCTGCGTTATACCGGCAACAGGGCTGCCGGGCGGAAGCAGCACAGTTGGCCGAGAGCTGCCTGGAAATGGCCGGTTCCGAAAACTACCTGCAGTTTTTCCTCTCTTACCGGGAGATGATGATACCTGTAGTAAGAATCGGTTTACTAAAAGGAAGTGAACTGGACTTCTTATACGAAATTATAAGTAAATGGGGAGTGGCGGCAGCAGATCTGCTGCTGGAGCTTTCCCAACATGAAGATCCCTTGGTGCGAGAACGAGTTATTACCGCCATGTCTTTAATAGAAGGAGAGGAAATCACCCGGGCTTTACAAAATCTTGTCTACGACCCCCATGAAAAAGTGCGGGACCGGGCCCTCGCCGAGCTGGCCGCTTCGCAAAAGATCCCGGAACCGCCGGAAAGCAGCAGAAACGAGGATAACACTGGTCCGGCCTTTATGCCGGACCAGGAAACTACCTTAAAAGTACAGTGCCTGGGCCCCTTCCGGGTGCTCCTCAACGGAGAAGAGGCTACCTGGCGGACTGCCAAGGCCCGGGACCTCTTTGCATACCTGTTTCACTACCGGGAAAAACCGGTGCTTAAAGATAAGATCCTGGAAGAACTGTGGCCGGACTCTGCCATAGAGAGGGCCTCCACTCTCTTTCACACTAACATGTACCAGCTTCGCCAGGCTTTAAAATCTGCCCCAGGAAAACAGCCGGTTAAACAACAAAAGAAACAGTACCAGCTGGATCAAAACCTGCTGTCCAGTGATGTTGATCTCTTTGTGGCCCTGGCGATATCCTCCGAAGAAAAAGATTCACCGGCCACAGAAGTAACTAACCTTGAACAAGCGGTTTCCCTCTACCGGGGCGAATACATGGAAGACCTTGATTACCCCTGGGTGGTCGCTGAGCGAGAGCGACTTAACCAGATATACTTAACTCTCCTGGAACGGCTGGCCCATCATTACGCAGAAAGCGAAAAACTTGATCAGGCGGCTTCTTGCCTACGGACGATCCTTCAGCACAACCCCCTCCTGGAAAACACCCACGCCTTCCTGATGAAAGTTTACGCCCGCATGGGTGACCGCCTGGCGGTGATGCAACAATACCAAACCCTGTGTCGAGTCTTGGAAGAAGAACTGGGTATAGATCCCAGCCCTAAAACCAGGAATCTCTATTACGAACTTTGCTCGGAAGAGGAATAATAATTTTGACTACCTGGAAAATACAGAATTGAGAAAACAGATTTCAACGACCTGGCGATTACTAATATCAAAACTGCACCCAGAAATGCCACGATGAACGTGGTGAGATTAAATCCGCTGATGGCATTTTCAATATTAAAGACCTCACCGGCCAGCCACCAACCAGCGCTCCAATCACCCCGATTACCATATTACCAATTAGGCCAGAACCTTTTCCTTTAACTACCATACCGGATACCCAACCGACGACTCCACCTACGATTAGCCAGGCTAACAAACCCATTTAACTCACCCCCCTTCTCCTCCCTGAGAGATTTATTTTTAAATCCAAAATTTCCGTCATTACTCTTCTTCTGCCTGAATTAAAGGATTCGCGAATCAGTATCCGGGCTATGGAAAATAATTTAAAAATCGCTATACCTGCCAGGTTAATATTTAAAGAGGCTTGGAGCCCTTTTTAAATAATCATATTTAAATCATCGTTCTTTTTCCCCAGGGGGGGGGTCATAAAACTATTTATCCCTTAGACTTGAGCTGCTTGATCCATTCCTCCATTTCCCGGGCAGCCAGGTCGCGGCCTCCTAATCCAAAGGCGATTACCGCGATAAGAGCAATAGTCCCCAGCAAAACTCCAAAGCTAATAACAATGATATTCTGGGCTACTCCCATCTGACTCAACGCCATGGCACCGGCCAGGATCAGGATGGCAACTTTGGAGAGTCTAGCCAGAATACTGGCTTGTGGCCCGCCGCTGGCCAGGACCGCTTCATGGGCGACTCCGGCAAGGTAAAGGCCGATACCGAAGATAATTACCCCCACGGCCACCTGGGCCAGTATTACCGTAAATTGAGTAATTAAATCGGCCAGGAGGGTAAAGCCCAACAGGCCCGCCGCTTCAATGGCGGCAAAAAGCATTACTGCAATCAGCACCAGGAACCCTACGATTTCCGAAGGAGACCTCCTGCCTTCCAGGGAAACCTGGGTCAATCCCAGCCGCTGCAGGATGTTGTTAAAACCGGCGGCCGAAAGTATGTTTCCGGTCAGGCCAGCCAGTATCTTACCTACCAGATAGGCTATGGAGAGCACCAGCACCGCTGCCAGAATGGCCGGCAACGCCCCCAGGATCATGTCCA
>PWEL01000046.1 GCA_003553945.1 Mollicutes bacterium
CTAAGAACGCTTGTCTTAGGATGGATGTGGATTGCTCTAATGATTGTTTGGCTAGTCCATTTTACCAAACTTAGGCTGGACTCACAATGTCTATCAGTACTTTTCTTAAACAGAGCGATTGCACTTTACCATCACGCCCTTGGGGGCAGCTCCTTTGTTGCGCTTTCTTTTGGGCGCTTTCTTTATAGTCCTCGGGCTTACATTTTTCTTGTTTGGTGTGGAGCGGGCCATCGCTCCGCTCGGGAATCTGGTGGGGGAGAGACTAGTCAAGAGCAATCGTCTTGTCCCTTTTATCATTACAGTGTTCATTCTCGGGTTCGTCATCACGCTGGCAGAGCCTGGGCTTGTCATTTTTTCCGGTCAGGTTCATGAGGCTACGATGGGACAGGTCGACCCATTCGCACTGTTGATTGTTGTCTCAGCCGGCATAGGTGCTTTTCTGGTCTTCGCGCTGATTCGTATCGTTTTCAAGCTTGAGCTATACAAGATGCTTATCTTCTTGTACATGTTGATCTTTGTTTTAGGCATACTTGCTGAACCGGAGTTTATCGTCATTGCGTTCGATGCTTCCGGCGCTACGACAGGCGTTCTGGCGGTGCCGTTCATCCTTGCGCTCTCTCTTGGCATCAGCCGCTTGGAAAAATCAAGTCTGAGAGAAGAGGAGAGCAGTTTCGGCACGATAGCGCTGGTCTCAGCCGGTGCGATTCTGGCTGTCATGCTCTATAGTGTCCTAAGCCCGGATACGGAATTTCTCGATGCGCCGCCGAAGGATGAAGTTCTTGGCGAAGGTGTGCTCCGCGTCTATCTGAATGAATTGCCGGACGCCCTATTCGAGACCTTCCTGGTGTTCTTTCCTTTGTTTCTGGTGTTCATCGTCGTGCAACTGTTCTTTCTTCAGTTCAAGACTGAACGCTTCATGAGGTTCATGGGAGGGTTCGCGTACGGATTTTTGGGAATATTTCTTTTTTTGCTTGGCGTCAACGCAGGCTTTCTGGAAGTAGGAAGCCTGATCGGCGGGGACCTTGCCTCGTCCGGCGCTTATGTGTATAGTGTGGGTGTCGCCTTCCTGCTCGGCGTCGTCGCGGTTATCGCTGAACCCGCGGTCTATGTCCTGAAGCATCAGGTCGAGGATGTGACGAGCGGGTATGTATCCCGCAATGCGGTGCTCGTAGCGCTTAGCATCGGTGTCGGATTTGCCGTCGCCCTGGCCGCCCTGCGAGTCTTCATCGAGCCCCTTGAAGTCTGGCATTACCTTCTCCCAGGATATTTTCTGGCCGTCGCTTTGACGTTCTTCACTCCGAAGACATTCGTGGGGTTGGCTTTTGATGGGGGTGGCGTGGCGACAGGGCCCGTCATAGCGTCGTTCGTTCTGGCCTTCATGCACGGGGCGGCTGCTAGCGTGGATACCGCAGATATTATCAGGGATGGCTTCGGTATGATCGCCATGGTGGCGATGATGCCGATCATCACCCTTCAGATTCTCGGTCTCATCTTCAGGGTCAAGACGAAGAAGAAAGGAGTCTGATTATAGTGGCTGGCCAACATTGTCATGCACCGGAACTACTGTGCGTTATCGTCAGGGACGGCAGGGGTAAGAAAATTCTGAAAAAAGCCAAGCAGCTTGGCTTTACCGGAGCGACCCTCTTCTATGGCAGAGGCAGTAAGAACTACCGCAAACGATGGCTGCGAACCTTCGACTTTTCCGAGGCGAAGAAGGAAATCGCCTTGATCATGGCCGAAGGGGAGACCATTGATGAAGCGATCGGTCCGCTGACGTCGCATTTTCATTTCGAGCGCCCGCATCATGGGATCGCTTTCCGGATGTCGATTTCGGGAATCATTGGTTCAGGACAGTTTGCGGACATTACAGGGGATAAAGGAGGACTGAACGCCATGTACAAGGCTATATTCGTCATCGTCGACCGAGGCAACGGGCAGGAAGTCATCGATGCCGCCTGTGAGGCGGGCCAGAAGGGGGGCACCATCATCAAGGCCCGCGGAGCGGGAGTGCATGAAACCCAGAAGCTGTTCCGGATGGAGATCGCTCCTGAGAAGGAGGTCGTGCTTCTTCTGGCAAAGTCCGAACGTTCCGAAGGGGTCATCGCTTCCATCCGTGAACGCCTCGACATCGACAAGCCCGGCAACGGTGTCATATTCATCCAGGAAGTCAGTGAAGCTTACGGTCTTTTGGGTGAAGAAAGTGAGGAAGACGCTGAAGCGTAAAGAAGTGTAAGCGGTGTCTGTGTGATATGGCATTTGACAGGCGAGTACGCCGGTTTGACATACCTTTCTCACAGCTCCTGGAGCGGAGGTCTCGCTTTCTTTTCAGAGCGGGACGTTCTGCTCAGGATACGGAGAGGGTGACCATGATCAGGCTATATGCATTGCGCCCTTCAGGGATGAAGACCTTATCGCATGACCCACAATGACCAGCAAAGCACGGTTAAATGGCTGTGACATGGAACGTTGCAGGTCTTATCCAGCTTTGGGTGGCTTGTCATTGAAACTGCGCCATAGTGGTGGTACAGTGAATGTATCAGGAACCGAGGGGGGATTCCATGGTCGAAGAGACCATCCGCTCCCTGCCCTTCGTCGAAGGGCTGAGCGAATCCGCTTCCGAAGCGCTCTCATTGCATGCACAGGTCAAAGACTTTGATGCGGACGAAAGCATCCGCGAAGGCGATGGCCTGACTTGTGAGACGCTTGTGTTCATTGTCTTTGGGAGAATCCGCGTCTACAAGATGAACGAGGAGGGCCGGGAGGCCACGCTTTACGATGTCATCGACGGGGAGGCCTGCCTCTCCAGTCTTCAGTGCTTGCTTGAAGGGCGTCCCTACGATGTGCATATCGAGACGAAAGAGCCGTCTCGCATCCTCTTTATCCCGGCCATACTTGTCAACCGGTGGCTGCTCGCAGAGCCAACCTTTCTCGAGCATCTGCTCAAGACCACCCTCAATAAGTTCGATACGTTGATGTGGCACTATGAATCCATGAGCTTCGCCCCCATCAAGCGACGCCTCGGCCTCTATCTCTATGAGAAGTCCCGCCATTACCGCATCAGCACCGTCTACACAACGCATCAGCGGATCGCCGATGAGATCGGCGCCAGCCGAGAAGCCGTCTCCCGTATGTTGAAGTCCTTTGAACGTGAGGGCTATCTGAAGCTTTCCCGCGGAAAGGTTGAACTGCAGGAATCACTGCCACTCCTCTAGTATTCAGACCAAGAAACGAACAAAGACGGCAATATTTGATAGGCATAAAAAACCGCTCCAACGGACAGCTTGATTGTTATCCGCACGGAGCGGCTGTTATTTAACGGCCTTTTTGCATGGGGCACGGGGCATTGTGACGAACCTCACAGACAGAGCATGGTCTGTCTGTGAGAATATAAGTGTATGTCTATTTTAAATGAGGTGATCACAATGAACAAGACTCTCAGGACAGCCATCATCACAGGTGTGCTGGCATTCATACTCGGCGTAGCGGTGACAGGATTCACGGTCTATCAGGCCGCGCCATCGGTGATGATGGTCGAGGATGAATCCCCCTACGATTTCGATGAGACCGTCGAACGATTCGAGACGGAAGTGGACGAGGCCGGCTGGAGCATCCTCAACACGCATGATATGGAGGCCACCATGGAGATGCACGGCTTCGACGTCGAGAGCATCAAGATCTTTGATCTTTGCTCGAGTGAATACTCGGCGGAGATTCTCGAACTCGATGAGGAGCGCGTCGTCTCGCCGATGATGCCCTGCCGGGTCTCGATCTATGAACACAGCGACGGCTCGACTTACATCTCCCGTATGAACGCGTCACTGATGGCGGGTATGTTCGGCGGACAGATAGAACGCACGATGGACGTTGCGACTGAAGAGACCGAAGATATCATCGATATCGTATTGACCGATTGAGGGAGGCGCTTGAGCGCTTCCTTTTTTGTTGTGGATGCAGTGCCGTTTTCATGTCCATGAAAAACCCCCTTGAAACAGCCTGCTGCCTTAGCTGTTTCAAAGGGATCATATAGAGCTTTTTTCGATTATGGCTTTTTCACCCGATGAGGTCGCGGCGTCTGTATCCCAGGGCGCCGATAATGAAAAGCAGTGCGGCAAAGAGGCAGATGACGATTGCCGGGAGGATTTGAAAATCGTCGATGGGGAGGGCGTCCACATGTCCGAAGGGCGTCAGGTCCTGCATGATGTCCGGCAGGCCTATAACGGTGCCGATGTAGGTGGCGAAGAAGGCGTAGACGAAGTAAATCCAGACCAGATAGGTCATTCGTGGCAGGTATCCGACGACCAAAGCCGCCAGGGCGACCATGAAAAGAAGGGCCGGAAGATAGGCGAAAGCGGCTTGCAGGACGAGGCTCATGGAGAAGGGGTCCTCCATCGATGCATAAACGCCTGCATAAAGTCCCAGCGAACTGAAAAGCAGCATCAACGCCGTGCCGGCGATCGCAACGATGGAATGGAGGACGAACATTTTCATCCTCGGTACGGCACGGGCATAGATATGCTCCGTGTGGTTTCTCTTCTCTTCACCCGAAAGCCGCGAGAGAAACATGATGGGACCGATCCCCGCCGTGATGGCGACCACCATCATGATGGTGGTCATGAACTGTACGGTCAAGGGGTAATCACCACCCGGCAACATTTCATCGAAGATATCGTGGTCCTGGATGAAGAGGTCGATGTCTCCGAAGATCGATCCATATGAGGCGCCCAGAACGAAAAGCACCGCTGCCCATGCGATGATGGAAGGACGCAAAAGGCGCAATACGATTCCGCTAGGTGTCCGGAGGAATTTTGAAGCACCCTTTTTTCCGGCCCTCTGGGGCAAGATTCCGGTTCCGGTGTCGCGTTTGGCATTGAGAAGGAGCGCCAGCGGCGCGATCACCAAGGCGAGGCCGAGGGTGGCGAGGTTCAAAAGGTTCATGTTCTCGACAAAAACCTCAGCACGCAGGGGCCAGTTGAAGGGAACGGCCCAGGCGAGTGCGTTATCGGAGATATCGCCGATTCCCCGCAGAACATACATGACACCCAGGAGGACAAAGGAGATTCCCGTTGCCGTCCGGTTGTTTTCAAAAAGTTGGCAGACCAGAAGGGTCAGGGAAGCCATGAGTATTCCGCTTACTGTGACGGCGGCACCGAAAGTCATAGAGCCGCCGAGGGTGAAGCTTTCCTCAGGAATCATCCAGATCCCCAGGCCGATCATGATGCCGAGGGCGATATTCATCGATACGACGATGAGAAAGGCGGCCAGGGAATGGGAAAGCCGGCCGACGGGGAGCGACTGGATGAGTTCTATGATGCCTTCCTCCTCATCGCGTCGGGTGAGCCCTGTGACGATCAAGATGCTCATGATGGCTGCGAGCAGCATGGAGAAGATGAGCATCTGGTTGCTCATGGCGACGGCGAGGGTGTAGTTTTCCGCATCAAAGACAGGCCCGAACATCGCGACCATCGCCGGATTCTTCATGCCTTCAGCCATGGACCGCAACGCCTCCAGGTCAGGGAAGAGTTCAGGATAGGCGAAGCCGACCCCGACGGTGAAAGCGGCCAGTGAGAGCCCCCAGAGTAAAATCTTGACCTTCTCCCGGCGAATCGATGCCGCGAGTAATGGGAAGAGGCCCTTGAAGTCCCGTCGTTTCATGCTTCCTCACTCCGGTAATGACGCATGAAATGGTCCTCGAGCTTCGGCGGGGCGCTCTCGAATGCCGATACCTGGAAGTTGCTGATGTATTTGATCAGATCATCCATGTTCTTTGTATCGAGTTCGAACGTGTGGACGCCGTCTTCATATACATATTCATGGACACCTTTTTGTCGGCTGAGACCGGATATCTCCTCATTGCTTTCGATTCTTACATTTGTGCGCGTCAAATGGTGCAAGTCCTCGATTCTTCCCGATTCGATGATCTCACCTTCGCGGATGATGCTCATGACGTCGCACAGTTTTTCAACCTCACTCAGAATATGGCTTGAGAGAAAGACGGTCTTGCCCTCCGCTTTCAATCTGAAGATGTATTCTGCGAACATCTGTTCCATGAGGGGGTCCAGACCGCTCGTGGGCTCATCGAGGATATAGAGTTCGGCGTCCGCGGCCAGCGCCGCGACAAGCGCGACTTTCTGACGGTTGCCCTTGGAGTAGGCGCGGCATTTCTTGGTGGTGTCGATCTGGAACCGCTCGATGAGGGCTTGCTTTTGGGAGTGATTGTTCTTGCCGCGAAGCCCTATCAGGAGGTCGATGACTTCTCCGCCTGTCAGATTGGGCCAGAGCTTGACATCACCTGGCACATAGGCGATGTCTTTGTGGATGTCCACCGCATCATCCCAGACGTCCTTGCCGAAGATGGTCGCGCTGCCACTATCGGCGCAAATGATACCCAGCAAGGTCCGGATGGTGGTCGTCTTCCCAGCGCCGTTGGGGCCGATGAAGCCATGCACCTCGCCCTTGTTCACATCCAGGGATATCTCCCTGAGCGCCTGAACGTCCTTGAAACGCTTCGAGACCCTGTCGATACTGATAATGTTCATAGCGACCTCCTATTTGTAAAAAAGTTTTTTCATGTGCTGTAGAAAACGTTCATAGTCCTCGAAATCCTTCTGGAAATCCTCTTCACCGAAGTCATGACTGCGGTAGTGTTTCTGCAGGTCGTTTTTGTAACCGTCCATGACATAATTCATGTATTTCAGAAGATATCCAGGTTGGATGTCTTCTCTCAGCATGGAGGTATCGATGTCTTTAGTGAGGATGTCTTCCGATTCCTGCATGAGACTGTGCATCCTCGCGCTTTGTTCGGAAGGGATTTCTTGCGGCCGTTTCAGATGCAGTGTAGCGAGGAAGGTGAATACATGGGACTCCTTTTGCATCGCTTCATGTTTGATGGCGGCTACTTCACGGTATCTCGTGATGAAGTCCGTCCTTTCAAGATGTCTGAGTCTCCCTATATAATGTTTCTCAATGAACGCCAGTGCATAGTCGATCAGATAGCGGTATAGGTCCTCCTTGCTCTGGAAATGATAAAACAGACCGCCCTTACTGATGCCGGCAATGGTGATGATATGGTTGGTTGATGCTTTGCTGAAGCCTTCATCGGTGAATACTCTGTAGGCAGCATTCCTGATTGTATGCTTTAGAGAGTCCGGAAGCTTCTCAAAAGACTGTCTCAAAAGAACACCCACTTTCGACCAGAGTGGTCAGTTATCATTATATAAGCTTTTACCCGGCGTGGCAAGCGGTAATAAAAACGACGCTGAATGCAAGAGAGACCTGAATTTCATGCATATGCGATTCTGAGTCCGCCTGATTCTCAAGACGTATCATTCAACCCCGAATGGGATCTGTGGTATAGTCGTATCTGAGGACATTCTGGAGGGATGGAATGGATTACGATAACTGGGCGGAAGCCTATGACGATATATTTCCCCTCGATGAAAGTAAGCTTTCCTTTCTGAGGGAGCACCTTGGCGAGGGCAGGATAGCCGACATCGGCTGTGCGACGGGTGCTTATGTGAGAGCGCTGGCAATGGAAGGCAACCACGTTGAGGGGTATGATGTTGCGCCTGCGTTGATTGAAATGGCGAAGCGACGGACGAAGGATCTGAATCATGCGACGTTTCATATCATGGACATGCTGGACTTCGATGGGCGGAATGCGTATGACGGCATCTATACAATCGGGAACTCCTTGGTCCATCTACAGGAACCCGCTAAGATTCAGGCGGCACTTGTGCATTTCTACAAGGCGCTCAAGAAAGGCGGACGGCTGATTGTACAGATTGTCAATTATGACCGTATCCTCTCACAAGACATCAAGGAGTTGCCGGCTATTCACGGTGAGCATTATTCATTGGAGCGCAGGTACTCCTACGTTGGCGGGTTCGTCAATTTCAAGACCATCTTGAAAAAGAATTCACAGCATTTTACGAATGAAGTCCTCCTCTATCCGCTCACAAGCGGCGAGCTCGACGCCCTGGCCCGCGAGGCAGGATTTGAAAGCCCGGCATATCATGGTGGTTTTACGGAGCGCTCCTTCGATAAAGACAAGTCTTTTGCGCTTGTTGGTGTATTTGAAAAATAGCTGCTGATAATATGTCTTTTAGGGTCGGAATAAAAAAACAACTTTAAACTGCTTAGAGGTTTGATGAATGCCCGGGTTCCGGCTGCAGTTTAAAATTGTTTTATCGGGTTCTGTGCGGGGACGCTTGATTGTCAGATATAGGCGGTATAATCGGGAGGGTGTCTTTGGATGTAGGTTTCAACGAGTTCATCTGCAAGATTCCTATCGACAGGGACATCGATGTAGTCTTGGTATCCCCCGCGTATATGGAGGCACTTCAAATAATGGATGCGCTCTTTATAGGTTTCTTCAAAGGCGCGTCTGTAGAGGTTGAGCTGCATCCTGAGCCGGGCTTCGTCGAGATGTCGGCTTCTTTTTATGATGGCGATGCCTTTTCCGTCGATATAGGGGGAGGAGACGACCATGTCGAAGCAGCCGGCGCCTACAGCGATGCCGTCCTGAAAGAGAAGGACGATTGTGTCAAGCTTTACGGCGTCGAACTGATGCTGCCGCTTAAGGGAGATATAGCTCTGCATCTCCTTATGGGGCGTCTTGACGTCGTGCTTTTCATAGTTCATGATCATCCGTTTCAGCGCGTTGCCGCTTTCCGCGGCTTTTCTGAGGATTTCAGGGTCGACGCGGGGTCTTTTTTGCGGATGGATGTCGTCGATGATCTGTGTAATGTTGGGGACATGCCTTTCACCAACATAGTAACGGTGGTTGTCTTTATCGAAGGCGACGTCATATGCACCGATGCGTTGATATTCCAAGCTTTCCCTCCTAGTCGTTAAAGGGTCATCAAGCCTCATTGCCGCTGGTTTAAGACAAGGGTTCCATGCATTTTCATAAAACCATTCTATCACATGAGACACTGACATTCATTTTTTTAGTGGTAAGAAGATTCCCACAGCGTGTATTTCTGATACAATGGGATATAAGGAGGAATGATTATGTTCATACTCAACATATTGGCTTGGATACTGTTCGGCGCCTTGGTCGGATGGGTCGCGAGTGTATTGATGAAGACACGGAGAAAGGGCCTTTTACGCAATGTTGTCGTCGGTCTGGTCGGTGCGATGCTCGGTGGATGGATCGCCTCGTTCTTTGGCATTGGCGCAGTGGGCGATTTCTCGATTGAAGGCTTCGTCATCGCGGTTCTCGGCGCGATGCTCTTCATATGGCTCTTGAAACGTTTCTTCTAGTCTGCGCTGGCTGAATCGAGGCATGTTCAGGTGCGACACCGAAGCTATCAGGGGCAGGTGATGTAGAGTGATACGATGGCTTGAAGACAAAAGTGAGAAAGAGCGGATCACCCGCGACACGCTTGAAGTCCTGCCGGAGTGGTTCGGCATCCCCGAGGCCAATGATCTCTACGAGAGGGAGGCCGGGGAATGCGAGGTGGTCATCAAGGAAGTCGACGGTGTTCCGGCGGGTTTCTTCGCCGTCAGGGCGACAGGCGATAAGACCCTTTCCTTGCATGTACTCGGTGTAAAAAGGGAATATCACAGGCAGGGCATCGGGAAGGAGCTCTTCCGTGAAATCCAGACCTATGCCAAGCGGAAGGGCTACCGTTTTTTAACGGTCAAGACCCTCGATCCCTCGCGGGACAGCGAGGGGTACCGTCGTACGCGCCTTTTCTATGAACGCCTGGGCTTTGTCAAGGTCGAGACGTTTCCGACGCTTTGGGACGAGGAGATTCCATGCCTCTTCATGGCCAGGCACGTGGATGATGAGAAGAACACGGATGGATGCGTCCGGTCATGTTGACGTTGCTTGATGATTCTAGTGAATCGAAAAAGACGCCAGAGTGATTGGCGTCTTTTTTACTGCGTCAGTCCCTGGGGACATCGACGTGCGCGTTGCCGTTGGTCGTGTGATAATCGACGGTGGTGAATCTATGCGACCTGTCCTCGTTCTCGAAATCGATGTTGCCGTTCGTTGTCTTGAGCTCCGCCTCAGATGTATAGACATTAAAAGCTTCGATTGATCCGTTGGATGTTATGGTCTTGAAGCTTGCGCCCGGATTCTCGGCGGTGTTGATCCGTTCAATGGTGATATGACCGTTGGAGGTTCTCAGCTCAATGGTTTCAGCGTTGCTGTCGCGCAGACTGATGCGGCCGTTCGACGTCTCCGCTTCGATAGATTCAGCAGTGATAGTGTTGAGGCTTATACGGCCGTTGCTGGAGTTGGCCGCAACATCTTCGCTTTCTATATCCGTCAGTTCAACAGCGCCGTTCGAAGTGCGGGCCTTGAATGATGTTGAAAAGAAGCCTTCTACATCAATGGTCCCGTTCGTCGCCTTGAGGTCGAAGTGTTCCACGTCAAGGCTTTCGGGAATAAAAACGGTCGTCTTCGCATCCCTGTGGTCGAAGAGAGAGAATAACCAGTTGAAAGTGAAGAACCTGTCATCAAAGGCGTTTTCGATGAGCAGGGTGCCATCTTCAAAACTGATGTCGACGTCCGCTTCTTCATGCACGGTTTTCTCCACAACGATGCTTTCCCCGTCGTATCTCCTTATATCGAGTCCGCCTGTGTCCAGGTCCGTCTCGATGGCAATGGGTGTCTCGCTCACATAGCTCTCTTCATAATCGGCAAGGGTCTGGCCGGTTTGGATCGCGGAGGCACCCTCGACGATGAAGAAGCTCGAGGCAGTGACGAGCAGCGTCACTGCGGCGATTCCCTTGATGACATTCTTGGGGCGGTTGAAGCCCTGGCGTTTGATCCAGTAAGAGGCTCTGAATTTCTTTAGCATCCTCATAAGTGACTTGTGCGATATCCCGAAGACCCTCACATGCCATCTTATGAGCCATGTGATGAATCCAATGAACGCATCGTAGAGCCAAAGGACTATAAGTACCCAGATGGCCAGAGCCGAGAGCATCGCGAGGACACTGAGGATCTGCCCGGCATTCGTCGCGCCGCCTGGAAGCGAGAACACAAGCTGACCAAGCGTGATCGAGAGATTCACGGCCAGCCAAAAGAGCATTGGCACCAGCCATATGGCAACCAGCACATCGAAGAGAACTACCATGACCATGCCTCCGGTGCTCGGCCCCTTCTCAACAGGGGTCTTCATGCTGTAGCCGTAGGAACGCAGGACATTCTTTGCGATCTGCGCTGGCGATTCGAGCTCGTCGATGATCTCTTCCTCGGTTTTTCCTTCATAGGAAGTGCCGATCTCGAAGCGTTCTTCATAGAAGGCGAGGATTTCTTCGCGTTCATTTTCCTCAAGTTGCGCTAGGTGTTGCCTCAGTTCATTCAGGAATGTCTTCTTCATTGTGTTCTCCTCCAGTTCCGATGAGTGTATCGACGTTTTGTTTAAACGTTTGCCACTCTTTTTTCAAGGTTTCCTGCAGAAGCCTGCCCTTATCGCTCAGAGTGAAATACTTCCGTGCGGGTCCTTGGGTGGACGGTTCAAGATAGGTATCCACCAGCCCTTTTCCAACGAGCTTCCTGAGGATTGGATAGGTCGTGCTTTCACTGATGGCGAGCGTCGCATTGATATGCTGGTAGAGCTGATAGCCATACATGTCCCTTTCAGAAAGCAATGACAGCACGCAAAGCTGCAGGACGCCCTTTTTTAATTGTTTATCCATATCGTCACCTCGCTACTATAATATATATTGTAGCATACAATGTATAAACTGCAAGTGTTTTTTAAAATATCTCATCATCGAAGGGGTTGGATGTTATACTGTATGCGGAAAGAGCAGAGAAGACCGATGACTACCAACAGCAGAGGTGTTCATATGAGTGAACGGTTGAAGGTCCGTGAAGCGCGGGAGGATGATCATCGCGCCATTGAAACGCTCTGGGGCAAGGTGATCAGGCATGCCTTTGAACAGGAAAGCATCAAGGAGTTGCTTTCCGCGGAGGATGAGCTGGCGTTCAAGATGGGCCAGCTGGAGGCGGCATTCACTTCCGGTGGGTCGCGTTATTTTGTGGCGTTCTATGAGGGGCGCCTGGTAGGGACGATTGCACATGGGAAACCGCCCAATCGAGGCATACTGAGACATGCGGGAGAAGCCCTCGAGGATACGATGGAGATAGGCTCTTTGTATATCGATCCCGACTTTCAACGTATGGGCTTCGGCCGGGAGCTTCTGATCTACATCCTGAGGGTACTAGAGGATCAGGATGTGAGGACGGTATGCTTCGATTCGATCATTGAATCGTCCAAGCGTATATGGCGACGCATCTTTGGTGAACCGAGGTACATGGTGCGTTCTGAGAAGCATGATTTCCTTCACATGATATGGGTGGTTGATGTCCAAACCTCCCTCGAACGCATTCGTGCCTATAAATGATCGAGACCTGACGCTTGAAAGAAGCTATTCATGAAAAAGAGACATTCCGTTTCAATCCGGAATGTCTCTTTTCATGGATTCATGTGCTGGTGGAATTCAGGATGCGAGTGCTTTGAGAATGGCTTTCATGAAGGCGGGCAGGTCCTTCGGGGTCCTCGAGGTGATGAGGTTGCCGTCGACGACGACTTCTTCGTCCACGTAGGTCGCTCCGGCGTTTTCTATGTCCACTTGCAGCGAGGGGAAGCCTGTCAATCGTTTGCCCTTCAAGTCGCAGCTCGAGACCATGATCCAGGGGCCATGACAGATTGCGGCGATGGGCTTGTTCTGCTGATGCATCTGGTTGACGAAATCCACGGTCGCTTTTCTGAGACGCATGAGGTCAGGCGAGAATCCTCCGGGAACGATCACTGCGTCATAATCATCAGCGGAAGCGTCTTTCGAAGCGACATCGCTTACAGAGGGAAGTCCGTTCTTGCTCTTATAGGTCGAGTCCTTCTCTGTGCCGATCAGGTCGACCTCGTACCCCTCCTCTAGCATGCGATAAAACGGATAGAGGAGTTCCCTCTCGTCATAAAGGTTCTCCAGCAGCAACGCGATTCTTTTCATAGTACGACCTCCTAGAGTGATTTTGGTTCCTCTTATGATAAGTCCGTGCCACTTTTCATTCTAGTCCATCCAGCGCCGGATGTAAATGCAGATGCTTGCAAGCGCTGAAAATCGGTTGCATTAAGCGCGTTCACTAAACGGATCCTAGGATTTAAGGATTTTCTCTGAAATAGTGCATAAGCGCTTATAACGGTGGAAAATGCAAGAATTTTTTTTCTGTTGAGTTGTAAATGATGTGAGACCAGAAAAGGGAAAATAAATAAGAGGCTAGGGTATCCTATAGGTGAAGACCTTGGAGAGCTTCCGGTTATTGCGCCTCAGATCCGTGAGGGACTCC
>PWEL01000013.1 GCA_003553945.1 Mollicutes bacterium
AGTCCCTCACGGATCTGAGGCGCAATAACCGGAAGCTCTCCAAGGTCTTCACCTATAGGATACCCTAGCCTCTTATTTATTTTCCCTTTTCTGGTCTCACATCATTTACAACTCAACAATGACCACAAAAATCAAGGTTCGAAACACCATCATCCATCCGTCCCGCCCGGAGTTCCTGAGATAAATGTTTCAAATGATTGACAGGAGTGCAAGGAGGTCCTTATAATAACGGTTGAATGGAGTGACGCTCATGGATGATATTTTAGTCTATGTCATTGCAATCGGCCTGGGTATATTGATAGGATATTTTCTTGTCAGCAAGCAAAAGAAAGCCGAAAGCAAACACGTTGAAATCCTCGATTGGGACACCTTCAAGAAGAACATGCGCAAGGGACAGCTTATCGACATCCGAAAAGAAAAACAAAGAAACAAGGGCACCATCAAGGGCGCCCGTGCGTTTTCCCTTGGCCGTCTCAAGAACAAGCACCAGACAAAGGTGCGCAAGGATTTGCCGGTATACCTCTACTGCCAGAACGGCAGAAAGTCCAAAAAGGCCGCGAGGAAGCTGGTGAGTAAGGGCTATGAAAAGGTCTTTGTCCTGAAAGGCGGCTACGAAGCCACCCGGTCCTGATCAATACCTGCTTATAAAAAGCTGCGTTCCGGATGCACACTTATCCGGTTCGCAGCTTTTTTACATCGGTATTGCATGAGACGCTGTTTTTGAACAACTCCGAAATCGGTTGCCCGTATGGCTATTTTAATTCCCTGAGTTCGATATGCTCGAACACGACGTCGCTCACATCGCCCCCGGAACTCTCCATCCTGAGATGTAGCCCTTCATCCGTCCGGCGCACATCCAGATCATGAAGGATGAAAAGACTGTCCTTCTCCTCCTCGGAAGTCAGAGTGAACCGTTTCACACCATGAAGATAGAGGGCGACTGTCGTATCCTTGTCGAGACGCGGATTGTTGTCGGAGAGGATCTTCACCTCGAGCACAGCCTGCTCTCTTGAGAGCGTGACGCGCTTCAAAAAGCCGTCGTGGAACGTCGGCGGGCCGCCGAGCTTTTTTGCCAGCTGCGTGCTTTTGATGACATCTAGCTGATAGGTAGCCATATCATCACCTCATTATTATTATACCGAAACGATGTGACAATCGCAACTAGAAGCGGTAGCCGTGCGATAAAAACACCTTTTGCTTTCGTTTCAGCCTTTCATAGAGTCGTGGGGGCAGGGTTCCCGAATCGAAGCGCTTGTCGATAGGATGCCGCCGACGGATATGCTCGACAGCGTCGGGGTCGGCAAGCAGAGCCTTGCCCATGGCAAAAAAGTCATATCCCAATGATTGCGCCGCTTCGAGCGCCTCGAAACTGTCGATGCTTCCGGATGCCATCATAGGGATGTCGCCTTTTTCTGAGAGAATGACGCGGGCGATCTTCGTCGTCTTATCGCGCAGTGATGTCTGATCGTAGTGTCCGAGGGAAACATGAAGGTAATCAAGGGGCTTTTGCTTCAGATGCCTGAGAAGCTGGACGGTGTCGTTCAGTGTGATGCCGGGCGTTTCAATCTCCTCCGGCGAGAAGCGATAGCCGATGATCGCACCGCTATCCAGTGAGCTCACCGTCTTCTCGACGCGGTCGATGACACGGTCGATGAATGTGAGACGCCTTTCCAAGGACCCGCCGTAGGCATCATCGCGGCGGTTGGAGTGCGGCGAGAAGAACTGCTGCAGGAGATAGGTGTTCGCGCCATGAAGCTCCACACCTTCAAAACCGGCTTCTATCGCGCGCCGGGCGGCCTTCTGGAAGTCATCGACTGTCCTTTCTATATCGGCTTCATCCATCGCCTTCGGCGTCACGGCGTTCTCCCTCTCCGCCCTGACGGCGCTGGCCGAAACAATGTCTTCAGGATTTTCGAAAAGCGACGGGTCGTTCATACGGCCTCCGTGATGCAGCTGGGCGATGGCTTTGGCGCCCTTTTCTTTTATACGGTCAACGAGCTTGCGCATCGGCGCGATATACGCATCATCCTTCAAGCTTATCTGCCTCGGGAACGCCTGGGCCTGACGATTCACAGCGATCGCGGCGCTGATCACCATCCCCGCGCCGGTGCTTCTTTTTGCATAGTAATCAAGTTCCTCTTTCGATGGGGTGAGGTCACTCTCGGCGCTGTAAGTCGTCATCGGCGCCATGGCGATTCTGTTTCTGAGCATCCTTTCGGAAAGTCGCGTCGGTTCAAAAGCCTGCATCGAAATCCTCCTTTCAGATATAACTATTCTACCACCCAAGCGACACATCCTCAAAACTTACGCTCCTGTTTTAGAAACCGTTTTCATTTCTTTCGTTTTCGTGTATAATGGCAAGTGGTCACAGCTTATGAGAAAGGATGAAATCCATGAAGGATTACGCCAGCGCGCCGTATCGCATCAAGATGGTCGAGCCCATCCGGCAGAACACCAGAGCCGAAAGGGAAAAGCTGCTTGAAGAGGCCGGGCACAACCCTTTCGCGCTTCGCAGCGAAGACATCTATATCGACCTGCTCACCGATTCCGGCACCGGTACGATGAGCCAGAATCAGTGGGGCGCCATGATGCAGGGCGATGAAGCATACGCCGGCAGCCGCAGCTTCTTCAGACTGGAAAGGACGGTCCTCGACATCACCGGATACAAATACTTCATCCCTGCCCATCAAGGCAGAGGGGCCGAACAGGTCGCGCTTCCCTATTTCGTCAAAAAGAAAGGCATGGCGTTCATCTCCAACATGCATTTCGACACCACACGTGCCCATGTCGAACTTGCCGGGGCCCGTGCCATCGACTGCATCACACCGGAAGGACTAGATACAGAAACACCGCATCCTTTCAAGGGAAATTTCGATAATGAAAAGCTCACCCGCCTCATCGAGGAAAAGGGAGAAGATAATATCGCCGGCATCATCCTCACCGTCACGAACAACTCCGCAGGCGGTCAACCTGTAAGCCTCGAGAACATGAAGGAGACAAAACGCATCGCCGACCATTACCGGATCCCCATCATCATCGACGGCGCGAGATACGCTGAAAACGCCTTTTTCATAAAGCAGCGTGAGAAGGGCCACTCCAAACGTGACCTCAAAGACATCGCAAGAGAAATGTTCGCTTTAGGCGACCTCTTCCTGATGAGCGCCAAAAAGGACGGCCTTGTCAACATGGGCGGCATCATCACCATCAAGGAGAGCGAAGCGCTCTTCGAACATTGCCGCACATCCATCGTCCCGCTCGAAGGCTTCCCCACCTACGGCGGCATGAGCGGGCGCGATATGGAGGCGACCGCTGTCGGCCTTTCAGAAGCGCTAGATGAGGAGTACCTCGAACACCGGACGGACCAGGTGCGCTACCTCGGCGACAAGCTGATAGAGGCCGGGGTGCCGATCCAGACCCCCACAGGCGGACATGCGGTGTTCGTCGACTGCGCCGCCTTCGCACCGCACATCCCCTATGACGCTTTCCCCGCTCAGAGCGTCGTCAATCAATTGTATCTCGAAAGCGGCGTCCGCGCCGTAGAGATCGGCTCCTTCCTGATGGGGCGGGACCCGGACACAAAAGAGAACCTCAAGAGCCCCTTCGAATTCATGCGCCTCACCATACCGAGACGCACCTATACCTATCGCCATCTCGACCATGTCGCCGAAGGCGTCAAGGCGGTCTACGCGAAAAGAGACACTCTCAAGGGATACACCTTCGCATATGAACCCCCTGTGCTGCGCCATTTCACCGCGCGCCTTGAGCCGCTATAAAAGCGCTACAAGGCGCTTTTCTCTTGTAGGCGCGTTTCCCGGAATAGGGTGTTGTTGTGAAAACGCTACCATGTTATAATCAAAATTGTTGTTAAAAAGGCAAATGAGGAGGCTACCATGGCTAAGAGAATTCTCGCTATCAATCCAGGCTCCACGAGCACCAAGATTGCGGTGTTTGACGATGATTCCAGTGTATTCAACACGACCATCAAGCACGAGGCTGAGGAGGTCCAACGATTCGAACGCATCTTCGATCAGTACGCATTCCGAAGAGAGGCCATTGAAAAGACACTCGAGAGCGAAGACATCTCATTGGACTCCCTGGACGGTGTCGTCGGCAGGGGCGGCATGCTGAAACCCCTCGAAAGCGGCACATATCTTGTCGATGACGGCATGGTGGATTTCGTCAAAAGAGCCGCGAGAGGCGAACACGCCTCCAACCTCGGCTGCGTCATCGCCAAGGAGATCGCGGATGAACAGAATATCAAGAGTTTCATCGTCGACCCCGTCGCCGTCGATGAAATGGAAGACATCGCCCGCTATACCGGCATGCCTGAGATCAAGCGTCAGAGCTTGTTCCACGCCTTGAATCAGAAAGCCGTCTCCCGCAAAGCCGCAAGGGAGCTCGGGAAAGACTACCAGGACCTCAATCTCATCGTCGCCCACCTCGGCGGCGGCATCAGTGTCGGCGCTCACCGGAAGGGACGCGTCATCGATGTCAACAACGCCCTCGACGGTGATGGTCCGATGAGTCCTGAACGCAGCGGCTCGGTCCCGCTCGGACCACTCTACAAAATGTGCTTCAGCGGAAAATATACCTTGAAGGAGATCAAACGCAAGAACTATGGTGAAGGCGGTCTTGTCGCCTATCTCGGCACCAACGACGGCGCCGAGATTGCACAGCGCATCAAAAGCGGCGACAAACGCGCAACCTTCATCTTCGAAGTCATGTGCTATCAGATCGCGAAAGAGATCGGCAGCGCCGCCGCTGTTCTGAAGGGTGATGTCGACGCGATCATATTGACCGGCGGCCTCGCCCGCGATGAGTATCTTGTCGAATTCATCAAGGAACGCGTCGGATTCATCGGCAAGCTTCTCGTCTATCCCGGGGAAGACGAGATGGAAGCACTCGCCCTCGGTGCGCTGCGTGTGCTCAAGGGTGAGGAACAACCGAAAACCTATGAGGGGTGAAAGCATGAAACATATGGACGAACTCGTTGAAAAAGCGAAAGGAAGGCCTAAAAAGACGCTTGTCGTCGCCATGGCCGAAGATGCACATGTTCTCGAAGCCGTCGACATGGCCAGGAAGGAAGGGTTCATCGATGCCGTTCTGATCGGAGATGCCTATCAGATCGAGGAGACGCTCGATGATCTTCATATGAAGGCTTCCGACTATACCATCATCAATGAATCCGACCCGGACCGGGCTTCTCAGAAAGCCGTCAAGCGTTGTCACAAGCACAGCGACCACTTCCTCATGAAGGGGCATGTCGGCACCAGCACCATCCTTAGCGCTGCGCTTGCGAAGAACGAAGGGCTCAGGACGGGCAGGCGCCTCTCACATGTGAGTGTGCTCGAGATCCCCACTTATCACAAGCTGCTGTTGATGAGCGACGGCGCGATGAACATCAAACCCACCGTCGATGAAAAACAGGAGATTCTGGAGAACGCCCTGCACATAGCGAAAAGCATCGGCATTGAAACCCCTAAGGTCGGCTGCGTCGCCGCCGTGGAGAAAGTCACGAATAAAATGCAGGCGACACTCGATGCCGCCGAACTATCAAAAAGACAGCGTAACGGCCTCATAAAGGGCGCTATCGTCGACGGTCCCTTCGGACTGGACAACGCCATCGACAAGGACGCCGCAGAGCAGAAAGGCATCACATCCGACGTCGCCGGAGATGTGGACATGCTACTGATGCCTGCAATAGATGCCGGAAATGTGTTCTATAAGAGCATGATGTTTCTAGCGAACGCAAAAAGCGCCTCGGTCATCGCCGGCGCCAAACGCCCCATCGTCCTCACGAGCCGCGCCGATTCAACCATAAGCAAATTCTATTCGATCGCTCTGTCTGCATTGGTCGCAGACACAAAATAAAACAAAGGAGTGCCTATATGAACAACGCTAAACAGTTCACGGACGAAGTCTTCTCCTACACCAACGAGGGATTCGAGCAGATCATCTATTTCCACAACAAAGCCACTGGCCTGAAGGGCATCACCTGCATCCACGATACACGGCTTGGCCCATCCTGCGGCGGCACACGGCTCTATAACTACGCCTCCGAGGAAGAAGCGCTCTACGACGTCACCCGTCTCGCCAAGGGCATGACGTATAAGAACGCCGCGGCCGGGCTCGATATCGGCGGCTGCAAGACCGTACTCATCGGAGACCCCGAGAAAGTCAAGAGCGAGGAATACTTCCGCTCCTACGGACGCTACATCCAGAGCCTGAAAGGCCGCATCTATACCGGACAGGACATGAACATCACACTTAAGGACTGCGAATACATGGACAAGGAGACCGACTACGTCTCCGGTGTCCTCAGAAAAGGCGCAGGCAGTACGACCATCCTCACCGCCTACGGCACCTATGTCGGCATGCTCGCCGCCGTCAAGGAGAAATACGGCCAGGACAACCTCGACGGGCTCACCATCGCCTTCCAGGGCGCCGGCGCCGTCGTACAGGAAATGGTGCAGTATTTGAAGAAGCACGACCTCAAGCGCATCTACTTCACCGACGTCAAGGAAGAGAAGATCGAGAAATTCAAGGAGCTCCTCCCGCTCGCCAACTTCGTCGAACCCGATGAAATCTATGAAAAGAACGCCGACATCTTCTCCCCCAACGCCATCGGCGCCGTCATCAACGACGAGACAATCCCCAGACTCAAAGCGGACATCATCGCCGGCGCCGCGAACAACGTGCTCGAGGAAGAGGAGAAACACGGCAAGATGCTTGAAGAGCGCGGTATCCTCTACGCCCCCGACTTCGTCATCAACGCCGGCGGCGTCATCAATGTCTACACGGAGATGACAGGCTATCATGAACCCTCCGCCATCCAGACGACAGAGGGCATCTACGACAGACTGCTCGAAATCTTCAAAATCAGCTCTCAGGAAAAGATTCCCACATACAAAGCCGCGAACATCATGGCGGAAAGACGTATCAACCGACTTATCGAGATGCGCCAGGACACAGTGGACTCTCGCCAGCGCTTCCAATGGAATATCGAATAGAAAGGATGTCCGACTATGGCCACAAACAGCCATCTCCCCCGCGAAAAAATAGGCGGCGACTCACCCAAGCTCTACAGCACCCTGCGCAGCACCATTGAGACCGCCTACCATCAGAACAACGTCATCAGGATCTCCACCCTCGAAGAAGCCTACACATTAGCCAAGAACAGCCCGGGCACCATCATCACCGACCTGCCCGTCTACCGTCCTGAAGCGATGGGACTCCCCGACAACGCCAAGGTGCTCCTTTTCAACGACGGCGCCATCACAGGGCGTCAGGCACATGCGAGACGCATCGCGACGGACGACAACCGGGCCTCCTACGCAAGGACGCTCAGGGAAGCGATCTATGAAAACCGTTATCGGACCCTCTATCACGCCACGGCGATCATCGGACTCGATGAATCGTTCACCGTCAAGGCGCACCTTCTTATCCCGGAGGGGTTCGAGAACACCCTCTACTCCTGGATGCTCAACTTCCAGAACTATACCGAGGACGTCGAGGATATGTATGAGAACTCCACCGTTTTTGAAGAAGGCGACATCCTCCTCTATTCTGACCCCGACTATTTCCTCGAAGGGTTCGAGACAGGATTCGCCCTCTTCGACCGCGAGCACAACTGCGGCGCATTGCTCGGTCTTCGCTATTTCGGGGAGCACAAGAAAGGCTCGCTGACCATGGCCTGGACCATCGCCGAACGTGCGGATTTCACCGCCTGCCACGGCGGCCTCAAGCGGTTCAGAAAAGGAGACGGCTCCTTTGTCATGGGCGTCTTCGGCCTGTCCGGCAGCGGCAAGTCGACCCTCACCCATGCCAAGCATGACAGCCGCTACGACATCACCGTCCTGCACGACGATGCCTTCATCATCAACAATAAAGACCTCTCGAGCGTCGCGATGGAGCCCACCTATTTCGACAAAGTCGCTGACTATCCCACCAACAGCCCGGACAACCGCTTCCTCCTCACCGTTCAGAACACGGGCGCGACAGTGGATGAGGACGGCCTCGTCGTCCCCGTCACGGAAGACATCCGCAACGGAAACGGCCGTGCCGTCAAGTCCTCCTTCTGGACCCCGGAGCGCGCCTACGCATTCACGGAAGTTTTCAACGCCGTCTTCTGGATCATGAAGGACGACACCCTCCCGCCGATTCTCAAGATCGAGGACCCGGCGCTCGCCTCGACCATGGGCGCGACACTAGCGACGAAACGTTCGAGCGCCGAAGAAGGGGCCGACCCGGACAAGCTCGCCTTCGTCCCCTATGCAAACCCCTTCCGGCTCTATCCGCTTGAAAAGGATTATGAAAGCTTCAAACGCCTCTTCAACGAGGGCGTCGATTGTTATATCCTGAACACCGGGCACTTCAGGGACAAGAAAATCACTCCCGAGACCACGCTTTCGATCATCGAAGAGATTGTCGAGGGCAACGCCGCCTTCGAGGCGTTCGGACCCTTTGAAACCATCAAATACCGCCCCGTCGAAGGCTTCACCCCTGATTTCAAGGACACCGCCTACACAAGCAGCCTCAAGAAACGCCTCAAAGGCCGGCTTGACTATCTCCAAGGCTTAAAAGGCGAAGAAACGCTCCCTGAAGAAGCCAAGGAAAGCCTGAGAAAGACCGCGGAAAGCATCGGAGGTGAGCATCCATGAAAAAGTTCCTGAGCGAGAAAGTCAATGACCAGGCCATTCTTGATGTCGTCTTCGAAGCATCCCAGAATGCCCGTGCCGCCATCAAGGAGCACGGCAGCGAGAATGTCGTCAACGGCGTCTTCGGCGCTTATTTCAAGGAAGAAGGCGGCCTTCTCACATTCGACACCGTCTATAGGACGCTCGATGAGGTCCCGGATGTTGAAAAGGCCCGCTACGCCGCGAGCATCTCGGGCGCCCCGGAATTCAAGAAGGGCGTCAAGTACTGGCTCTTCGAAAAAGCTGGTATCGAGATCGACTGCGACATCATCGCCACCCCGGGCGGGACGGGCGCACTTTCGAGCACCGTGAAGAACACACTGGCGCCCGGCGAGACTGTCATCCATCCGGAAATCGGCTGGGGCCCCTACAAGACAATCGCCAAGCAGCACAACGTTGGCATCGAGACCTACAAGAACTTCGACGGCGACAGGTTCAACCTTGAAGCGTTCTCCGCTGTATGCGAGAAAGTCATGGAAGAACAGGGAAAGGTCCTCGTCTTCATCAACGACCCCTGCCAGAACCCCACTGGGTACACCATCGAGGATGAAGAATGGGACGCCATCACCGACTTCCTCGATACGCTGAGCGAAAAGGGCCCAATCGTCATGCTCGTCGACATCGCCTACATCGATTTCACCCACAAGGGCGACGACTACAAGCAGACATTCAAGCGTTTCGAGAACATGAGCGACAACGTGCTCACAGTCCTCGCCTTCTCCGCCTCGAAGACCATGACCGCCTACGGAATGCGCCTCGGCGCACAGGTACTGATCGGTTCGACGGAGGAAAGACGCACACTGTTCAAGAACGCCTGTGAAAACACCTGCAGGGGCACATGGTCCACCGTCAACAACGGTGGCATGATGACCTTCGCGTCCCTCGCACTCGAGGAGGATAAAAGGAATGCCTACATGAAGGAGAAGGAGGCCTACCTCGAACTGCTCAAAGAACGCGCAGAGATATTCACGCGCGAAGCGGAGGAGGCCGGCCTGCCCCTCTATCCCTACAAGGAAGGGTTCTTCATCACCATCCGTATCGACGACGCCGACAGAAAGAATGCGCTGCATATGAAACTGCAGGAACACAACATCTTCTTCGTCAATGTGAAGAACGGCCTCCGCGTCGCCATCTGCAGCATCCCGAAAGAAAAGGTCAAAGGCCTTGCACGACGCGTCAAGGAGATATACGACCCATCGACATAACGAAAGGGCCCCGGAGGGCCCTTTTTTATATGCGCTCTTTAGCGCTATAGGAGGTGTGGAGGAGCTGTTTCGCCTTGAGGCTTCCCGGCGATTCAAGATAATCTTCATACACTTTCTTGACAAGCGGGTTGTCATGGGCCTTGCGCCTCTCGGAGATGTCGTCGATATGATAGAGGGCGGCGGCACGTCTCTCGAGCCGCGATATGTCCCCATGATGGTAGGGCTGACCGCCGCCGCCGATGCAGCCGCCGGGGCAGGCCATGATCTCAATGGCGTCGAAATGGGCGTCGCCACGTTGTATCGCTTCGAGAAGCTGACGCGCATTCCCGAGCTCATGAGCGATGCCGACGCGGAGCTTTCTATCGCCGGTCTCGATGGTGGCTTCCCGCACACCTTCGATGCCGCGGAGCTGTCTGAATTCAAGGGTTCCGAGTTCTTTTCCCGTAATCATCTCATAAGCTGTGCGTGTCGAGGCTTCAATGACGCCGCCGGTCGTTCCGAAGATGGTGCCCGCGCCTGTCGATTCACCGAGCAATGAGTCGAAAGCGCCTTCGGCGAGCGTTCTGAAATCGATCGCCGCCTCTTTGATCATGCGGGCGAGCTCGCGTGTCGTCACCACATAGTCGACGTTGGCCAGGCCTGCCTCGCTGAGTTCTTCCCTGTCGGCTTCTGATTTCTTTGCGACACAGGGCATGATAGAGACCATGATGATATCCTCGGGGTCGACACCGGCCGTTTCCGCATAATAGGACTTACTCAAGGCGCCGACCATTGACTGCGGTGATTTGCAGGAGGAAGGCACATCGAGAAGGTCGGGGAATTGCTGCTCGATGAACTGGACCCAGGCGGGACAGCACGAGGTGAGCATCGGCAGGGGGCCGTCCGATTCAATGCGGTCGACAAGCTCTTTCGCTTCCTCGACGACTGTAAGGTCCGCGCCGAAGATGGTGTCGAACACTGTATCGAAACCGAGTCTTCTCAAGGCGCTGACCAGTTTGCCGGTGGATATATCGCCAGGATTATAGCCGAACGATTCGCCGATGGCGACGCGTACAGCCGGCGCAACCTGGACGACTACATGCTTGTCGGGGTTGTTGAGCGCTTTCCAGACATTCGGTGTCGCGGACCGCTCCGCAAGCGCCGCCGTCGGGCAGACGCTCACACACTGACCGCAGTAGGTGCAGCTTGTCTGGTCGAGGTCGAGGTGGAACGCCGTGCCTGCGACTACATCGAATCCTCTATCCAGCGGAGACAGCACGCCGACCGTCTGCATGTCGTTGCACATGGTGATGCAGCGGCGGCACATGATGCATTTGTTCGGGTCCTTGATGATGGCCCGCGAGGAATCATCCACCGGGTGGTCCATCTTCTCTCCCTTATAGTGAATCTCCCTGATGTTCAAATCATCGGCGAGCGTCTGAAGTTCACAGTTTCTGTTCTTGACGCAGGTCAGACAATCCCGGGGATGGTTCGAAAGCAAGAGCTCCAGACTCGTCCGACGACCCATGACTGCATTCATGGAGTCGGTCTGGATGCGCATGCCGTCATAGACATATTGCGAACAGGAGGGAATGAGATTCCCGCTGTTGTCATCCTCGACGACACAGACCCGGCAGTTGGCCGATTGATTGACGGGGCCGAGTTCATGAAGGTCCAGATGACAGAGCGTAGGGATGTCCACACCGGCCTTCTTACCAGCATCGAGGACTGTGGTTCCTTGCTCCACTTCCAGTTCTATATCATTGACATAACACGTGATTTTTTTATCTATCAGTTTCATCTGCATCCTCCTATGGCTCTATAATAGCGTCTTTCGGACAGACTTCATGACAAGCGCCGCATGCGATGCAACTCTCAGGGTCGATGACGTGAGCGCCTCGCAACTCACCTTCTATGCAGTCGACGGGACAGACGCGTTTGCATTTCGTGCAGCCGATGCATAGCGAGAGGTCAATCTCGTAGGCCGTCCTTTTCGTCCGGTATGCATAGGCTTCATATTCCTCGGGGAAGGCCTGCATCGTGCTCATGACGGGATTGGGAGCGGATTGACCGAGACCGCAAAGCGAGGCGGTCTGAATATTATGGCCCAATGTCCTTAGTCGCTCGAGGTCTTCGGGGGTTCCTTCCATCGCAAGCAGACGGTCGAGGATTTCATACATCCGCTTGGTGCCGACGCGGCAGGGCGGGCATTTTCCGCAGGATTCCTCCTGGGTGAAATCCAGATAGAACTTCGAAATGTCCACCATGTCGCTGTCTTCATCCATGACGATCATGCCGCCGGAGCCCATCATGGCACCGATGTCATTCAAGGAATAATAATCGATGGGGGTATCGAAATGTTCCTCGGTGATGACGCCGCCGCTCGGGCCACCGATCTGCACGGCCTTGATGGCCTTGCCTTCCGGGGCGCCGCCGCCGATCACATGCACAATGTCCCTGAACGTCGTCCCCATGGGCACTTCGACGAGACCGACGTTCCGGACGCTGCCGGCGAGGGCGAACACCTTGGTGCCGCTCGAACCTTCAGTGCCGATGCTCGAGAACCATTCCGCACCGTTGAGGATGATCTGCGGGACATTGACGAAGGTCTCTACATTGTTCACCGTCGAGGGACGTCCTCGGAAACCTTGCTGCGAGGGGAAGGGAGGCTTCGTTCTCGGTTCGCCCCGCCAACCATGCATGGAATGGATGAGCGCAGTCTCTTCTCCGCAGACGAAGGCACCGGCGCCGATCTTGATCTCAATATCAAAGTCGAAACCACTTTGAAACAGGCCTGACCCCAGAAGGCCGTATGAACGAGCGGCGGAAAGCGCGGCGCGCAAGGGCTCGATCGAGACCTCGTATTCCGCCCGGATATAGATATACCCCTGCGTCGCACCGGTGGCGTAGCCACCTATCGCCATCGCTTCTATGAGCGCATGCGGATCGCCTTCAATGAGGCTCCGGTCCATGAACGCCCCGGGATCCCCTTCATCGGCATTGCAGATGATGTATTTCTCATCACTTTCCTCGCGGAGGGTGAAGAACCATTTTTTGCCGGTGGGGAACCCACCGCCACCGCGACCGCGGAGACCGCTTTTCTCGATTGTGTTGCACACGTCCTCCGGCGTATAGTTTTCAAGAACATCGGCCAGGGCCCTGTATCCATCCTGGGCGATGTAATCCTCGATACGCCATGGGTTGATGAGACCGCAGTTCCTGAGGGCGATGCGCTTTTGTTTCTTGTAGAAATCCATCTCATCGGCGAGCGGCACTTTCTTCTGTAATTTCGGGTCCTCATAGTAAAGCCGCTCCACACGGGTATCTTCTATAAGATGCTTCTCGACAATCTCATCAACGTCCGAAAGCGAGATCTGCGTATAGGTCGTGCCTTCAGGTTCAATGATGACAAGAGGCCCCTGACCGCAGAACCTGAGGCAGCCGGTGCGCACGACTTCAACATCTGCATCTAGATTCTTCTCATCGATCAGTATCTCAAAACGCTCCAGCAGTAGGTCGCTGCTCATCGAGAGGCAGGATGTGCCCGTGCAGACATACAAGCTGACTTTCTTCTTGTGCCCGCTGTTCGCTGTTTTTATTTCAGAGAGCTTCTCTCGTGTGTCAATCCGCATATTCATCCCCCTTTTTATAACGGCGGATGATATCATCCACATCGGAAGGCTTGACGTTTCCGTACACTTTATCGTTGATGGTGACAACAGGTGCTAAACCGCAGGCGCCGATGCATCGGACATCCTGGACTGTGAAGAGGCCGTCTTCGCTCATGACGTTCTTTTCGGTGCCGGTAAGTCCGAGAATCCGGTTCAGGACCTTGTCCGCACCTTTGACAAAACAGGCAGTCCCCATGCAGACACTGACCGTGTACTTCCCTCTCGGCCTTTCACTGAACAGTGAATAGAACGTGACAACGCCGTTGACCTTCGCAGAGGGCAGACCGAGCTTTTTAGCCACATAGCGCTGAAGATTGTAGGGCAGATAGCCGAACAGATTCTGCGCCTGGTGAAGGATATCGATCAATGCCTCTTCGACATTGCCCTCGATCGATTCAATGCGATGATCGAGCTCAGCGAGCTTCTGCTCATCGAGATTGCTTGTGTCAAGCACGTCTTGTTTTTTCATAGACATCCTCCTCAAAAATGAATACATATTCATTTTATAGTTTCCTCTTGGAAAAGTAAATACTATAAGCCCCTTAAATGAGAGAAAACGCTTTTATTTGTATTACAGATTTTTCTTTTGAATAAAGAGCCCTTGCGGGCTCTTTATGCGTTGAAGCGCCCTATGTGGGGTAGGAGGAATGAACTAAAAATCGTTGGGAGGAATACATCCTCCACAACAAACGATTACACCTTGATTTTAAATCTTTTCTCCGAAAAAGTAAATAGTTTTTTAGCTTTTTTAAGGGAAAAATAAAAATGCTGTATGACAGGATTTCTGTCATACATCCTTGCCATGGCGCTTTATCGGAGGTGGTCGCGTATGGATTCAACCGACGCTTCTACAGTCTGTTCGAACCGTTCGACGTCGACATGGATCCAATGGGCGTCGAACTGGTTGCGGAAATAGGTCAGCTGCCGCTTTGCGTATCGCCTGGACTTCTGCTTGATCAGGCCCTTCGCCTCTTCTAATGTGCATTCACCGCGGAAATGGGCGAAGAGCTCCTTATAACCTATGGCCTTGGACGCCTCGCATTCGGGGGCTTCCTCGAAAAGGCGCCGCGCTTCTTCTAAGAGCCCGTTCTCGAACATCTCATCGACGCGTGTCTCTATCCGCTTATAAAGACGCTCCCTCTCCATGTAGAGAACAAGCATATGATAATCGTAGACCGGCGTCTCACCGGAGCGGTCCTCGCCGATGGGACGGTTTCTTTCCGCCCGCGTGATCGCATGCAGAAGGCGTTTTTTATTATTAGGATGGATCTTTTCGGCCGCAACGGGGTCCAGACGCTCGAGATAATCGTGGAGTTTTTCTAGATTCCATGTCTTCAGCTCCCGCTCACGATCCTCATCCCGCGAGGAGTCCTCAAAGGAGAAATCGTGAAGCGCGCTCTTGATATAATAGCCGGTGCCTCCTACTAAAAAAGGCACCCTGCCGTTTTTCTCGACGTGTTCTATCGCCTCGCGCGCGTCACGCTGAAAGCGGGCGGAACTGTAGGCTTCGTCGATATCAAGACAGTCGACGAGATGATGGCTTACACGGCGGCGACTTTCCTCCGATGGCTTATCGCTGCCTATGTCGAGGCGCTTATAGATCTGCACGCTGTCGGCCGAGATGATTTCACCATCGAAATATTCGGCAAGCCTGAGAGCGAGGCGGCTCTTTCCCACGGCCGTCGGGCCGGCGATGACGATAATCATGTCTGCACCCGTTTGAACATAGTCTCTATCTCTCTTTCGCTCAGGCTCAGAAGCGTCGGCCTGCCATGCGGGCAGGTATAGGGATTTTCACAGGCGTCGAGGTCCCTGACAAGCTTGTCGATCTCATGGCGTGCGAGATGGCGGTTCGCGCGGATGGAATGCTTGCAGGCTAGCTCGGCGGCGATGTGGTCGATCATCTTTTTGATCGAGGGCGCCTTCCCTGACAGCAGCAAGCGGATCATCGCATCGGTGAAAGCTTCCTCCTCCCCCTCGGGAAACCACCCGGGGACTGCGTGCACGGCAAGGGTGGTCGCATCGGCCGGCTCCACCTTCAACCCGAAGGCTTCCAGCCGTTTTGAGACATCCGGGAAGGCCGTCATCTCCTTGTTCGAAAGCGAGACGCTATGTGGGGTGAGCGCAGGGCGGGAGGAAGCGTCCTCCGCCATGCGGTTCAGATAGCGTTCATAACGGATGCGTTCAGCGGCCGCGTGCTGGTCGAGGAGATAGAGCGTCTCCTCACCTTGAAAGACGAGGTACGTGCCGAAAAACTGGCCGACATATTCAAAATAGGGAAGTGTCCGCCGCGTTTTTACATCCGCGTCTTCCTCTCCGGGTGATGGGTCGGGGAAAGCGTCCGGCGAAGTCGTGGACGGATGGGAGGGTGTGAATGAGAACTGCGCCTGGGATCCGGTCTTTTTCTTTTCGCTTTCACTCGGCGCTACCTTCTGTGTGAGGTTCTCCTTTTTCAGACGGGCGGCGACGGACTCTTCAATGAGGGTGGTGAGCATCCTCTCCTCCGTGAATTTCACGGTGAGCTTCTGGGGATGGATGTTCACATCGATGAACAGGGGATCCACTTCGACTTTAAGCAGGGCTATGGGAAAGCGGTGCACCGGAAGATAGGAACGATACGCCTCCATTACGGCGTTCTTAAGGTTATGGCTCTGGATGGGCCGCCCGTTCGCGATCAGGGTGACATGGCGTCTGGAGGCGCGGGCGTGCTGGGGTTTCGCGCAATATCCCTTGACTTTATAGTAGCGGTTCTCTCCTTCAAAGAACAACATGTCCTTGATGACATCCAGAGGGTAGATGGCGCTCAGGACCTTCAGGGAATCCTCCCTGCCGTCGCTCTTCAGGAGGGTCTTCCCATCATGGACGAGGGTGAAGGCCACATCAGTGCGCGCGAGCGCAAGGGCGTTGACGAAGTCGACGACGGCGGAGAGCTCGCGCTTCTCGCTTTTTAAGTGCTTGAGGCGGGCGGGGGTGTTGTAGAAGAGTTTCTCCACTGTGATGCGCGTGCCCTTCTTCGCGGTGCCGCGCTTTTTGTCGATGATGTCGCCGGCCTCTAGGATGAGCGTGTGCCCGGGGGCGTCGGAGACACTTGTATCCACCGTCACTCTTGAAACGCTCGCGATGCTTGGAAGCGCCTCGCCGCGGAAGCCGAGCGAGGAGATATGGTGCAGGTCGTGATGCGTCCTGATCTTGCTCGTGGCATGGCGTTTGAACGCCATCTTCACATCGTCCTCGTCCATGCCGTCCCCGTCGTCGCTCACGGCGATGGATCGCAAGCCGTAATCCTTGAGCGTTATGTCCACAGAACGCGCTCCGGCGTCGAGGCTGTTCTCGACGAGTTCCTTGACAACGCTCGCCATATTCTCGACAACCTCGCCGGCGGCGATCATGTTCGAAAGGCGTTCGTCTAGCTGGATGATTGTCATGGACATGCCCCCTTTCTAGGGAAAACGAGCTCCGCGGGAGCTCATCGCCTGTTTTTCAAATCCTCTTTGAGCTTATAAAGCGTGGTCAGCGCCTCGATTGGTTTCATCTCATCAAGGTCGAGGCGTTCTATGGCGCGGGCGATATCCTCATACGGATGCGATTCCTGGACGAGATGTTCAATATTGAACAGGTTGAAGTCGTTGTTGAGCCCTTGCGCCCCATTCGACCGCTCGAGTTCATTCAGAATCTGTTCGCTCCTTTTGATGAGCGAGGACGGCAGATCGGCGAGGGATGCGACATTGATGCCGTATGAACTCTTCGCGCGTCCCGGCTCAACCTTATGAAGAAATCTGATCGAGTCGCCTTCCTCTTCGGCGGCGACATGAATGTTCTTCAGGTGCTCGAGATGGTTCTCGAGATCGGTCAGTTCATGGTAATGGGTCGAGAACAGGGTCTTTGCGCCGATCCTCTCATGAATGTATTCGATGATGGCCTGTGCGATCGCCATGCCGTCGTAGGTCGATGTCCCCCGGCCGATCTCGTCGAACAGGATGAGGGAGTCCTCCGTAGCGTTCTGGATTGCATGGTTGGCATCGAGCATCTCGACCATGAAGGTGGATTTCCCGCTGATCAGATCGTCGCTGGCGCCGATGCGTGTGAAAAGCTTGTCGAAGACCGGCAGCCTCGCCTGCGAGGCCGGGACGAACGAACCGATCTGCGCCATGATGGCGTTCAGGGCCAGCTGCCTCATGTAGGTGGACTTGCCGCTCATGTTCGGCCCGGTGATGAGCAAGATGTCGATATCGTCGCTCATCTCGATATCGTTGGGGACGAACGGAGCGTCCATGACCTGTTCGACCACGGGATGGCGGGACTGGCTGACCTCGATGCGTCTTTCCTCGGTGAGCTCCGGACGGATCAAATCGAGGGATTCGCTGGCGTCCGCAAGCGATAGGAACATGTCGATCTCGCTGATGATTTCGGCGTTCTTCTGAAGCACGCCGATATGGTCCGCGGCCCTCTCTCTCAAGTCCAGGAAAAGCTCGTGCTCCCTGCGGACGCTCTTCTCTTCGCTCGAGAGGATGATCTTTTCTTTTTCCTTGAGCGCTTCAGTGATATAGCGCTCCGCATTGGCGAGCGTCTGCTTGCGGGTATAGCCGAATTCATCCTTGATATGTTTGATCTGCCCCTTGGGGACTTCGATGTAATAACCGAATACGCGGTTGTAGCCGACCTTGAGATTCTTGATGCCTGTCCGCTCGCGCTCGCTCTTCTGCAGGTTTTCGAGCCATTCGCTGATGTTGAGGTGGACATCCCGTAATTCATCGAGTGTCTCGTCATACCCTTCCTTGATCATGTTGCCCTCTCTTATGGTGATGGGCGGGTCCTCCTTGAGGGCTTAGTCGAATTCCTTATGAAGCGCCTCACAGGCATCGATGGAGGCGGCTAGGAAATCGGCGTATTCAATGCCGAGCTCGGCGAGCTGCTCTTTGAAGGACGGGAGCACGGCGATGCTTTTCTTGAGCTGGACGAGGTCGCGGGCGTTGGCGTTGCCGTAGGATATGCGCCCGACGATGCGTTCAAGGTCGTAGACACTTTTCAAGCGCTCCTTGAGCTCGTTTTTGACGATAAATTCCTTGTTGAGGGCGTCAAGGAAATCGTAGCGGGTGTTCAAGGTCTCTTTATTGACTAGCGGGCGGAGCAGCTGCTGCTTGAGAAACCGTCCGCCCATGGCGGTGCTTGTGCGGTTCAAGAGCCAGAACAGGGAGCCGTTCTCCTTGTTCTTGATCATGGTGCGCACAAGCTCGAGGTGACGGATGGTGTTGGCGTCCATCTTCATGATCGAGGAGGATTCTATGTGCGTCGCCGCCTTGAGATGAAGGAGCGTTCGTTTCTGCGTCGCCATGATGTAGCTGAGCAGACGCTTCGTGGTCTTCTTCTCGTGCGGCGTGGGGAGATGCTCGTAAAGATGTGCGAGGGTGTCGTCGACTTCCGTGTCCGCATGCAGCGATACGGTGATGCCCTCATGCGCGGTATAGGCCTCGATATAGCTTCTCTCGAAGGCATGGCCGAGGACTATCTCCCTTATGGGCAGAGTCGATAGCTCCCCGATCAGAGTGGAAGGGTCCTTGGGGACTTTCAAAGCGTACATCTCGCCGGTCGAGGCGTTGAGATACGTCAGCGTGTAGAAATATTCGCTGAGGCCGACGGAAGCGATGAAATACTCTTCCGCGTCGTCATCCTCGACATTGGTCCCGGGCGTGACGACACGGATGACTTCGCGACGGACGATATGCTTGGCCTTGGAAGGGTCTTCGGTCTGTTCGGCGATGGCGACCTTGTAGCCCTTGTCGGTGAGACGGGAGATATAGGATTCACTGGAATGATGGGGCACGCCGCACATCGACACTTTTTCCGGACCGCCATCACGGGCGGTGAGCTGTATCTCAAGCTCCCGGCTGGCGATGATGGCGTCCTCGAAGAACATCTCATAGAAATCGCCCAACCTAAAAAAGACTATAGCATCATTATAGTCTTCTTTAATCGAGAGATACTGTTGCATCATGGGGGTGTATGCGTCTTTTTCCCTGCTCATCGTTCACACACCTTTAAAGCAAGTCGAACCACACGATAATAAGGGCGGCGGCGATGATGACGAGCGCGATCAGGACTTGTCTCAGGATGCGCCGCTTGCGTTTCCGCTCTTCTGTATAGCGACGTGCGATCTCCTCGAACTTGGATTCATAGAGATATTCTTCGATATTGATGCCTTCGAAGATCTTGAGATGGTCTTCCTGCACAGGGACTGTGCGGTTTTTACGCTTCAGGATGATGAATTCGATCATATCCACTTTCCTGAGCTCTATGGAGACATTGATGTTTTTCTCCTTGGCGTAGCGCTCAAGCTCAAGAATCGGTTTCTTCTCCAGTTCTTTCTGTTCGCTTTCGTTGAGGTCGAGCTTGAGAGCGATGATTTCGATCAGCTGCTTCTTGTTGATGCGTCGGGGAATCTCCACACCATGTTTCTTTCCGAGGTCGCGGATGTCGTTGAGTGTCGTGGCGTGAACGAGGACTTCGCGCGCCTTCTGCTCGGGGCAGCCTTCAAAATAGCCCTTGGGCTCGAAATAGATGTCGCTCATGTTCTCTTTGAGGGTTTCATAGGATTCCTGTTCGCTCCGCTGATATTTCATGGTGAGGTTCTGCAGCTTGACGAACTCCAGATTGGAGATGCCGAGGTCATTGCGGTTATGGATGATGATATCCCAGAAATCCTTCTTGTATTCCTTGGCGCTGACATTGATGCCATAGCTCTCCGCGAGACGCTCCAGCTGGAAAATCGTGAACTCGTCGAACCACTTGAGGCGATGGCGCATCTCGTCGGAGAATTTGTCATCGTTTTCAGCGTTGGCGATAGTAGGGGCGATGTTCTTGCGGATAAGCGCCTTGTGCAGATAATTGGGAAGGAATATCTCCTTGTTCTTGAGATATTTGACAATCTCATGCGAAGGAATGACCGCGAAAGAAGCGATCAGCTTGTCGATGCGCACCTTTTTGTTGTTCAGTTCTATTGTTTCCTCGGACTTTATACGTGCTTTCATACTCATGCCCCCAGTCGCTTATATTCATTATACATCATGAAACACCGCAAATCAATGCGGGAAGGGCCTCACTCACTCTGCTTCTCGAAGGGAATGTTCAAGGCATCCTCGATCAGCTTGAACAGCATCGACAGTTCCTCGTCGACGACGCTTTGAAGCGTTAGATACTGTTCGATGAGCGGCTCGTCCATGAGTTCGCTTTTCTTTGCTTCATAGGCCTTTTTGGCATCGTGGGCGTCGGCATCGCCGGCGGCTTCTAAGCGCACGAGACGTTTCTGGACTTCTAGGAGTGAATGATACTTTTCCTTCAGCGCCGGATGCGAGAGGATTTTTTCTTCGAGCCTCTGGTAGGCCTTGATTGTCTCATCGTTTTTGAGCGCTTCGATCAGAGCGGCTTCAGACATCGGGATTTCCTTTCATGTAGAAGGCTTTCGTCTCAGTGATACGCACCGGGATGATGCTGCCGATCAGTTCGTCGCCGCCGGGGAAATGAACGAGCTTGTGATGCGGCGTATAACCTGCGAGCATCGTGTCATCGCTCTTGCTGTAGCCGTCGACAAGCACATTGACAACCTGTCCGTTGAAACGGTCATGGCCCATTTGGAATCCTTTGTTGATCAGTTTTATAAGTCTTTCAAGTCGTTCGTGCTTGACTTCATACGGGGTGTTGTCTTCATATCTGGCCGCGGGCGTGCCCTGCCGCGGAGAGAATATGAAGGTGAACGCGCCCTCGAAGCCTGCTTGTTGAACAAGGTCCAGGGTCTCTAGGAAGTCGTCCTCGTCCTCCCCCGGGAACCCGACGATGAGGTCCGTCGTGATGGAGACATCGGGGATCTTGTTGCGGATTCTCTGGACGAGGTCGAGAAAGGATGCCTTGGTGTACTTGCGGTTCATGCGTTTCAGCACTTTATCGCTTCCCGATTGTACGGGTAGATGGATATGCGGCATCATGTTGCCGCCTCTGGCAAGCACATCGATGGCGGCGTCATCAAAATCATTGGGATGAGACGTGGTGAACCGCACCCGGTCGATGGATGTCGCATGCATCGCCTTAAGCAGATCGGCGAACCCATAATCGCGGTCGGTGAAATCCCGGCCGTAAGCGTTGACGTTCTGGCCGAGCAGCGTCACTTCCTTGTAGCCGGCCTCGATTAGATCATCGATCTCACTCAGGATGTGCTCGGGAGAGCGCGAGCGCTCCTTCCCGCGGGTGTAGGGCACAATGCAGTACGTGCAGAACTCGTCACATCCGTACATGATATTCACGTACGCCTTGCTATGATGGAGGCGCTTCTTGGGGAGATGTTCGACGATGGAGCCTTCCTCGCTCAGCACTTCGACCACACGCGCTTTCTCGAAAAGGGCGGATTCGATGAATTCGGGGAGCCGGTGCAGATTGTGCGTTCCGAAGATGAGGTCGACGTAAGGATAGCGTCTGTAGAGACGGTCCGTGATCGATTCGTCCTGCGGCATGCAGCCGCAGACGCCGAGGATGAGGTCAGGGTTCTTCTGCTTGTATTGCTTCAAGCGGCCTAGCTCGCCGAACACACGGTTCTCGGCGTTCTCCCTGATTGTGCATGTGTTCAAAAGGATCACATCCGCAATGGTTTCATCACGGGTTTCTTCAAAGCCTAGTGATTCGAAGATGCCGCGCATCGTCTCCGTGTCAGCCTCATTGGCCTGACATCCATAAGTCGTGATTTTATAGTAACGCCCTTCACCGATGTTTGTAAGGTTGGCGTGTTTCGTATAGTCTATGACTGGTGTGTCCTTGCGCAGGCGCTTGCGGGCCTTCTTCATCGAGGGCGTTTTCAAGTGGCTGTATTTCATGGAATCCCCTTTCAATCCTTCCAGTGGAAGGGGGTTATGCGTTGTGTCTCGAAGTCGATGAGCGCACCGGATATCTGCAGCGTGTCGCTTTTCTCGGGGCGAAGCCTCACAGGCATGCCGGTAGTGAACTTCTTGATGACAAGGTCGCGGTCGGCTCCGAGGATGCCGTATTTCGCGCCGCACATACCAAGATCGCTCATATAGAGCGTCCCTTTGGGCAGGACCATCGCATCATTCGTCGGTACATGCGTGTGCGTGCCGACGACAGCGTCGACGCGGCCGTCAAGATAATGTCCGAGAGCGAGCTTCTCACTCGTCGTCTCGGCATGGACGTCGACAACAATGTAATCCGCCTCAATGGATTCCAGGGCGTGATCGACAGCTTCAAACGGATTATTCAGCGGATCATGCATGAACACGCGCCCCATCAGTTGAACCAACGCCACGCGCGTCTGATTGTAACGGACGATACGCACACCCTTGCCTGGAGCTTTTCGAGGGTAATTGAGGGGACGGACTATATTCGCATCCTCGATATAATCGAAAATCTCCGATTTTGAAAATGCGTGATTGCCTAAAGTCACTGCATGAAAGCCATGGGACATCAGCGTCTTGTAATCCGCCTTCTTGAGACCGATACCGCCGGAGACATTCTCGCCGTTGACGAACATGAGGTCGCTGGAATATGTCTCGCGGATCTTCGGCATAAAACGGTTCAAAGCCTTGAGACCGGCTTCACCGTACACATCCCCCAGAAACAGTATACGCATTATTCTCTTCCTTTCAAAAGTGAAAAATAGTCGTCTTTCTCTAGCAGGGAGGCATAATCCCAGAAATCCCCTTCACGCACCATGCGAAGAATCTCTTCAAGCGATGCAGTGTCCACAGCGCGCACTTCGTCGCGTTCAAGGACCAGTGTGGATGGGTCTACATGCTTTCTCACGCGGTAGATATATGCGAACGTGTTATAGGCGTTTTCAGTGATGATGCGCGAAAGCAATGACAAGTCTGCTTCGATGAACCCGATGCCAAGCTCCTCCTTCGTCTCGCGCACAGCGGCCCGAGCGGGAGGTTCATTCTGCGCAACCATGCCGCTGACTGTCGCCCATTGATAGGGGGTGGGGTCGGAGGGCTTGTTGCGCTGGTGGATGAGGTATTCACCAGGAGCGGTCTCGATCCAGACATGGACGATGAGGAAGTATTCGCCCGTGCTCAGCTTGTCGTTACGGGCCGCTTTTTTCCCTAGCGGTTCCCCTTTTCGATTGTAGAGGTCATAGCGTTCCATGCGTTCTCCTTCTAAAAAGCCTTCCGAATGCCGGAAGGCTTTCTTTTACTTAGCGACATCCTGCGCCCGGGTCTCACGGACAACGGTGACTTTGATAGTCCCTGGGTATGAGAGTTGTTCTTCGATGTCCGCTTTGATATCGCGCGCAAGTTTGTGTGCGAGGGTGTCATCGACTTCGTCGGGCTTGACAATGACCCTGACTTCACGTCCGGCCTGGATGGCGTAAGCCTGTTCGACGCCTTCGTGGTCGCCGGAAATATGCTCGAGCTGTTCAAGGCGCTTGATATAGTTGTCGAGCGATTCACTTCGCGCACCGGGCCTAGCGGCCGAGAGAGCGTCCGATGCGGCGACGAGCGTGGCGATGAGGGTCTCGGCCTCTTCTTCTCCATGGTGGGAGCGGATGGCGTCGAGCACTTCTTTGGGTTCCTTGTACCTGGAGGCGATCTGCTCGCCGATTTCGACATGGGACCCTTCGACCTCGTGGTCGACAGCCTTGCCGACATCATGAAGCAATGCCGCGCGGCGTGCTAGGATTTCGTCTTCGCCGATCTCCGCGGCGAGCTTGCCGGCGAGATAGGCGCATTCGATAGAGGGCTGCAGGACGTTCTGTCCGTAACTTGACCTGAAATGGAGCCTTCCGAGCAATTTCACCAGGTCGGGATGGACTTTTCCGATGCCGACTTCGAAGACAGCCTCTTCACCCTTGTCACGAATGAAACGGTCGACTTCCTCGCGCATCTTCTCGACGACTTCCTCGATGCGGCCAGGATGGATGCGGCCGTCACTCACGAGCGACTCGAGCGAGCGCTTGGCGATTTCCCTGCGCACCGGGTCGAAACCGCTCAATACGACCGCCTCGGGGGTGTCGTCAATGATGAGGTCGACACCAGTCAGGGCTTCGATGGTCCTGATGTTCCTGCCTTCACGGCCGATTATGCGGCCCTTCATGTCATCATTGGGAAGGTTTACGACGCTGACCGTCGCTTCGCCGGCGACGTCCTGTGCATACTTCTGCATGGCGGAAGCGAGAATCTGTTTCGATTTCTTGTCCGCCTCGAGCTTGGCCTTTTCCTCCTCGTCCTTCATGTACTGGGCGATTTCATGACTCATCTGTTCTTCAACGCGTTTGAAGATCTGTTCCTTCGCTTCTTCCTGTGTGTAGCCTGCAATGGATTGCAGCTTTTCATCCTGTTCTTGAATCATTCGCTCTAGTTTGCTGTTTTTCTCTTCGATGGCTTGCTTTTTCTGCTCAATGGATTCTTCTTTACGATCGATGTTGGATTCACGGCGATCCAGATTCTGCGAACGGTTATCGAGAGATTTCTCTCTCTCCATGAGTTTATTCTCTTGTTTGGCGATTGCATCTTTTCGCTCTTTGACTTCTTTTTCAAAATCCGCACGCAAATTGTGGATTTCCTGCTTGGTTTCAAGCAGGGATTCCTTCTTGTTCTTCTCCGCCGTCTTTATCGCATCATCAACGATCTTGTTCGCTTGAGCTTGAGCCTTGTCGAAGCCTTTTTCGACGACAATCGTCCTGATGATGATACCAATGACGATGCCGACGATCAACAACAGCAAACCGGAGACGATGAACACAACGATTCCGTCCATGGTCATTCCTCCGTTTTCTGTTTTATCGGCGCTTTAGCGCTAAATCGATATAAAAGGCTTGAATATACTTGATATTCATGAAAAGTTACTTGTTCATTATACCCCAGCGACCTTGTGAAAGTCAAACGTAATCCCTTACACTCCAGACGCCCCTCCCTCGATAGAAAAACCCCGCCTTGTGCAGACGGGGTTCAGGTTCATATCTCAAGCTTGTCGCGGATCTGCTGTTCGAGGGACTTGTACAGTTCATCGTTCTCTTTGAGGTATTTCTTCACGTTCTCCCGGCCCTGACCGATTTTCTCGTCATTGTAGGAGAACCACGAGCCACTCTTTTTGATAAGGTCGTATTCGACCCCGAGGTCGATGACCTCGCCTTCCCGGGAGATGCCCTCTCCATAGACGATATCGACCTGGGCCTGCTTGAAGGGCGGAGCGACTTTGTTCTTGACGACTTTGATCTTGGTGCGGTTGCCGATGATATCGTTGCCGATCTTGAGCTGTTCGCCCCGGCGGATCTCAACGCGGACGCTACTATAGAATTTCAAGGCCCTGCCTCCCGGAGTGGTTTCGGGATTGCCGAACATGACACCGACTTTCTCTCTGATCTGATTGATGAAGAGCGCAGCCGTCGAGGCTTTGCTGATAGCGCCGGAGAGCTTGCGCATGGCCTGGCTCATGAGACGGGCCTGAAGACCGACGTGGCTGCTGCCCATGTCGCCTCTGATCTCCGCTTCCGGAACCAATGCCGCGACGCTGTCGACCACGACCACATCGACGGCGTTGCTCCGGATGAGCGCTTCTGTGATCTCTAACGCCTGTTCACCGGTGTCGGGCTGGCTGATGATGAGGTTGTCCGTATCGACCCCGAGACTCCGCGAATACTGCGGGTCAAGCGCGTGCTCGGCGTCGATGAACGCTGCATAGCCGCCGGCCTTCTGCGCCTCTGCGATAGCGTGCAGGGCGAAGGTCGTCTTCCCTGATGACTCCGGGCCGTATATCTCCACGATGCGCCCTTTGGGATAACCACCGATCCCAAGTGCCTTGTCCAGCCCCATAGAGCCGCTGTTCACCGTTTCTATGTCCTTCGGGGCACGGTCATCCCCGAGAAGCATGACAGACCCTTTACCGTGGTCCTTCTCAATGTCCTTCATCACTTGATCAAGTGCTTTTTCCCGATTGTCTTTTGCCAAACGTAACGCCTCCTTCATAACGATAATAGCGTGCGGGCGTGTATATTTCTCTTTTTCTTCAACTTATTTTGTCTGCTGGATGCTCGGGATATTCTTGACGACATAGTCAATCCCCGAGACGACAGTCAATGCGGCGGCGATATACATCATGATCTCACCGGGCATCATCGCGAAGGGCCACTCGATATGGAACAAAAGCAGGATGATGGCGATGAGCGTGGACGCCGTCTTATATTTCCCGAGGTCGGAAGCCGCGATGACGGCGCCGTCGCCGACGACGATCAGACGAAGGCCGGTGACGAAGATCTCGCGGGCGATGATGATGAAGACGACCCACATCGGCGTGTAGCCGATCTCTAAAAGCCAAAGCAGGGCCGCGATCACGAGAAGCTTGTCGGCGAGCGGGTCGAAGAACTTGCCGAATGTCGTGACGAGTTCATGCTTGCGGGCGATATAGCCATCGACATAATCAGTGAGTGAAGCGAGAATAAAAAGGGCGCCGCTGGCTATGCTGAATGCATTCAGGGTCAATGGCTCGGGATCCAAATAAAAAAGAACGATAATGACCGGGATTATGAGTACACGTGCTACTGTGATCTTATTGGGCAAATTCACAACCGCATCACCTCAAAGCTGATTATATCACAAAGGCTTGGCCCCTACAATGAACAATGAAAGGCACTGAAAGCCCTATTTCAATTCAACGTTATGATACACCGCCTGGATGTCATCGAGGTCGTTGATGAGGCGCATGAACGTCTCGAAGGCTTCATAGTCCTCATCGTTCAGCCTTACCCGTGTCTTGGGATACCAGCCGCTCTCGGAATCCCCGATGACGAACCCTTCAGACCTGAGCGCTTTTTCAAGCTTGTCCTGCATCTTTCCGTCCGCTACGATGCTGACGCCTTCGTCCGTGGCTTCAATCTCATGGGCATCGAGTTCATGAGCGATGATCGTCTCAAGGACGCTTTCCTCATCCGACCCTTCGACAGTGATATAGCTCAGATGGTCGTAGAGATGTTCAACCGCCCCTCGTACGCCGAGTTTGGAGCCGACTTTCGTAAAGCAGTAGCGGACGTCGCTCACCGTCCGGTTCACATTGTCTGAGAGCGCATCAATCAAAAAGGCGCTGCCGCCGGGTCCGAATCCTTCATAACGGACTTCCTCGTATTCCTCCGCGCCTTTCTCCTCTGCTTTCTTGAGGTTCCTCTCTATGATGTCGTTCGGGACATCGTCCTTCTTGGCGCGTTCGATGAGATGCTTGAGCGCATCGTTGCTTTCAAGATTCGTACCGCCCTGTCTGGCGCGCATGTAGATGGCCTTCCCGTAACGGGCGAAGAGCTTGCTGCGCTTGAGGTGCGTCTTCTGCATCGATTCTTTTCTCACAAGATATTTTCTTCCCATGCTCTCACCCCTTGTCGAGGGTATTATAGCGGAAAAAGGACGTGCTTTCAATCGTTTTTCAGCCGTGTCTGATGTTTCTCGAGTTCGACATAGCCCTCTTTATACAGTCTTCCCAGCGCCCGTTTGAACGCCGCCTTGCTCATGTGGAATGTATTGAAGATCTCCTCGGGGGCGCTTTTATCAGTGAAGGGCATGCTTCCTTCCTCCCTGAGGTATTCAAGAATCCTCGCCGCATCGTCATCGACGATTTCGCCCTTCCCGGGCAGGAGGGTGCCGTTATACCGCAATGCATCCTTCGCAACCGTGATGCGCACCGATAAAGCCTCGCCCAGGCGGTACGTCTTTCGCGTGTGCTTATAATACACGAAGATCTCATGCCCCATTTCCGTGAAGAGCACGAGCCCTTCGTCCGCGAGATAGACGACATGCGCGGACACTGTATCCCCCTCATTCAACGGCGCTTCAGCCCGCAATGCGTCAAAAAGGCGGAAACGCTGGACGGGACGGGCGGCGATCTGATTGCGGGACACCTTGAGTTCACAAAGCAGCATGTCGTTTTCCTTCGGCCACTGTTTCTTGAGCGGAGGCAGGTCGTCCTTGGAGACGAGCATATCCTTGGAAAGCCCTATATCCACAAAGACGCCGAGACCGAACTTCTTCTCGACGACGCGGACGAAACCGGCACGGTCCACGGCTATCGAAGGACGCTTCATCGTCACCTGCAGGCCTTTCTTATGCACGATATAGACAAAGGCATCCACGGAAGCGCCTTCCTCGAGCGGCTGCGTGGCCTCCTTTTTTGGAAGCTTGAGTGTCGCGTCCGGATGTTTCAAAAGATAACCGTCCTTCTCGACGGACTCGACAGTGAATGTATTCACCTTGCCAATTTCCATACGCATAGTATCACCTATTGTATTATAACAGACGTTTCCTCCATCGCGCCGCAAAGACGCATGAAAGAATTGCGTTTTCACCGATGTTCTGATAGAATACACATGATTTCAGAAAGGAGGATGAGACATGGCGAACATCAAACAACAACAGAAACGCGTGCACCAGGACTACAAGAAGCGCATCCTGAACAAGGATTTCAAATCCGGCGTCAAGACGGCGATCAAGAACGTCGAGCGCCACATCGAGGCCGGAGACAGGGAAAAAGCGGAACAGGCCCTCCGCTTGGCCAACCGGAAACTCGACAAGGCCAGGCTGAAGAACGTCAAGCATAAGAACTTCATCAACCGCCGCAAGTCGAGGCTTCAAAAACGCATCAACGCCATGTAAAAAAGTCTATGCACTGACATAGACTTTTTTTATACATTCATGATGAAGAGCTCGAGCGCCATGCGCTTTTCCAGTCTTCCGCTCTTGATGGCGTAGTCGAGGTGTTCAAGCTGAGTGAGATGGTCCTCTATCTTATCACGCGGGACCACACGGGCATTCTGCACCATATAGTAGGCGCGCCCGCTCTTGACATTGAAATGCCACTGGATATCGTCCTGCGTATAGCCCTGGTCGAGCAGGGTCTTCACCTGAAGCATCTCGCGGTATTTCCCGACGACGACGGAAAGCACCCTGAGCGGGTCCTCGCTGTAGGTGATGAGGTCGTGATAGATCTCCACCGCCCGCTTGTGGTCCCTTGCAAGCAACGCGTTGGTGAGTTCGTAGACATTGTGCTCGATGTTCTTTGTGATGACGCGCTCGATCATCGCCTTGTCCACGGTGCTCTCGCCTTCCGTATAAAGCAAAAGCTTCTTGAGTTCCGAATACGCCATCTCCGTGCTGGAGTGGATACGCTTCATCAGCTCATCGAGCGCGTCACTCTCGATATGGAGATTGGCATTGGCCAGCTGACGCTTCACCCAGGCTAGAAGGTCCCGCGAACGCTTGAGCCGGCATTCGACGACCTCCGCATGCTCCTTGAGCAGCTTCACCGTCTTCGATCGCATGTCGAGTTTCTCCTTCGGCACCGTGAGAATGAAGAGCGTGTGTCCGCTGGGGTTTTCTATATACTGCCGGAGCGCCTCCTCGCTGTGTTCGACGGAGGGGCTTTTCGCCTTCTGCGTACTTAAAAAATCCGCGTTCCTGGCGATGACAACCTTCCCCTCGCTCATGAAGGGAATGGTCATCGCATCGTTGATCGCCTCGCTGACCGGGGTCTCTTCACAATCGTAGCTCGTCACATTGAAATCATCGACGTCCCACTTTTTGATCAATTGATTGACACGGCTCCTGATATAGAAGGCGTCCTCTCCGTAGAACACCTTGATGCGATCCTGCATGTCATCACCTCGCCATCATTATAGCACAAAAAACACTATGGGAAAGCCGTGGATTCAAATCGGCGCGAGAAAATATAATGGAAACGCACACTCCCGTCCTCCGCGAGGGTGAACGCCTCCATGCCCCCTCTTTTCAACCGTGCGATGACTTCGGGATGCGGGTGGTCGAAGGGGTTGTCCCTGTCGGCGGGCACGAGGGCCGTATCCGCCGACACTGCACGCAGGAACGCTTCCGAGGAAGAAGTGATCGACCCATGGTGGGGTACCTTGAGCACATCCGCACCCACCTCGTAGGTATCGAGGATCGTCCGCTCCCTCGGACCCTCGATGTCGCCGGTGAAGAGATAGCGCTCCCCCGCGACATCGATCCACATCAGGATGGACCGGTCGTTCTCACCTCTATGGGGCCATTCAAGAGGATAGATATAGAACGAGAACGCCCCGCACGCATGCACTTCGTCCTCATAACGGTCCTGATCGACATTCGTGACGGTATTTCCGATGGAGAAATGCGCGGCCACATCGTCATATTCACCGTAGTGGTCCGTATGCCGGTGGGTGAGGAAGACATAGTCCAACCGGCGCACGTTGAGACGCTGGATCGCCCTTACAAGGGAATCATGGGGATCCCCCTCCCCCGTATCGATGAGGATGTTGCAGCGGTTGAAGGCGTCCCGGAGAAGAAACGCATCCCCTCGGACATTGAACATGGTCACCTCCGTATAGGGTGTGAGGAAGGGCGATAGCGCCACCAGGAGGAGAAACCCTGCGAACACACACACCGCGCGGAACAAGCGCGCATTTAGAATATAGGCCTGATAGACCCTCGCAAGCAGAAGGTAATAGACAAGGCGCACCCCTCCCGCCGGAATATAGAGCGCGACAGTGAATACCGTCAGCCCCAGAACATTCAGACTCCGTTCGAACACCCCTGCCGCAAGCGCCAGAATAGGCTCAAGAAAAGGCAGACAGAACGTGAGATAGACCAAGGGCAGAAAGCACATCGTCGTGAAGACGCCATAGACCATGTTGAAGCCGACGGCCCATGCATTCACCCCGCCCTGCATCGACAAAACGAGCGGCATGCTGATGAGGAAGGCGGTCCATGCCACCGTGAAGACCCTCCTGAAAGCACCACCCTTGAATGCGGGCCGCATGAGAAGAAGGCCTAGACTCACACCGAAACTCAAAAGGAATCCGCTGTGATAGAGCCATTCGCTCCGCATGCCGATGAAGGCGAGCGCAAGCACTGCAAGGACATCCACAGGCGTGAAGCCGAGTGAAAAACGCTTGTTCAGAAGCAGCGCCCATGCCATGAGCACCGCTCGCATCACGGACACTTGAAACCCGCTCACAAGCAGGAAGAGAAGGAGGAACACCGAGAGCACGACATCCCTGCCCCATCCTGTGTGCACCAAGGACAACCCTTTATAGAGCGCCGCGGATAAAAGCCCCACATGAAGTCCCGATACAGCGAAGAAATGCGCGATGCCAAGACGCGAGACCGAGCCCGTGAGATCCTCGGTGAAGAACGACCTCTCAGCGAGAACGAACGTGTACATGTACGCCTTCGTCTCGGCGAACGTCCGCTCGATATAGCGTTCGATCGCGCCCCTCAAGGCATAAGGGGTGAACGGCCTTTCAATACGCTCGATATCATCCGCGAAGAGCACGCCGTCGATGCCTTCCGCCCTCAGATGCCTGCCGTAATCGAAGCCGCCGAAGAACCCGTCGTCGGCGGTCTCTCCCCGCGTCGCCTCGATCCGCACCGCTTCCCCCGTATGGACCGGGGTCTCGCTATAGACGACGAACGTCCCCTCATCCCCCTTCAAGCGGAAGCGGGGATGCTCCCGCCCCCTCTCCGAATGCACGACCACCCCTTCATCGACCGCTTCAGCCGGCTGAGAGGGCCATAGACTCACAAGACATATGAAAAGCGCAAAGGCGAAGAGGACCTTGTCATAGCGGAAAAGGCGCAGGAAAAAGAAAAACGACACCGCGTAGAGATAGAAAAACGTGCCCCCATAGACAAAGAACACCACGGCAAAGAGCACGTGATGCGTAGTGCCCTTAAACCGTGATAAGGTCCTTGATGGTCTCAAGCGTGCTCTCTCCGATGTTCGCGACATCGAGCAACCCTTCAACCGAGGTGAAATCCCCGTGCGTCCTTCGGTGCTCGATGATGTTCGCCGCCGTTGCGTCCCCGATGTTCGGAAGGGTCGTCAGCGTCCCGTGGTCCGCCCCATTGATACAGATACGTCCCGGGGATTCATCCTTTGTCCTCTCTTCCTCCGTCTCCGAGAGCGAGGGGATCCGGTATGCTTCACCGTCTGAGAGCGTCTGTGCAAGCGACATGCTGTCCGCATCCGCATGCCGGGTCAGTCCGCCGGCCTTGGCCACGACCTGAAACAGTCGCATCGCGGGGTCGACCTTGTACACGCCGGGTTTTAAAACCTCCCCCTTGATGTCGATATAGATCGCATCCGCCGGGGCTTCCTCCACGACAGGCCTTGCCTCGAAAGGATTCTCCTCCGGCGTCTTGTCAAGGACCGTGTTCCATAGGACGCTGAAAAGCACAAGCGCCCCCACTGCGAAACCGATTGCTATACGTTGCCATAAAGCCATACAAAAAGCCCCCTTTCACCTAATCATTCCAGGAAAGGGGGCGTTTTACTTTCTATTTCAACGCATTTACATCAAGGGTGGGCACATCGTGCCAGATCTTTTCGAGGTTATAGTAGGCACGTTCCTCTTCAGTGAAAAGGTTCACAACCACATCCCCGCCGTCCAGAAGCACCCATTTCGCACCTTCGGCGCCTTCGACATTGAACGTATCGAATCCGGCCTCGTCAAAAGCCTTCTTCATACGATTGATAGCACCCCTGAGCTTCCGGGGGTTGTCCGCTGTCGTCACAATCACATAATCGAAAAACGGGGAATACGTCCTCATGTCATAGACGACAATGTGCTCGAGCTTGCTCGCTTCAAGGGTTTCGATGACGGTGGAAAGCTTACTCATGGGACCCTCCTCTCAATTTATAGAAATCGCGCGCCCTGTAGGCGATATCGGGCACATAATCTTCAGTCTCGAACAGTTTGATTGAATTATCCATCGCCTGGAATACGGCGCGGTCGAGGTCCTTAAAAGCGATCTCCCGGACCTCCCTGCACGCCTCATAAGGCCTGTTCGGCTCAATATAGTCGCTGATGAAGATGATCTTCTCGAGCGTGCTCATGCGTGGACGCCCCACTACGTGCGAAGCGATCGCATTCAATATGGCCCTATCATCTATCCCGTAGCGCTCCTCTGCAAAAGCTGCGGCGCTGAACGCGTGGTAAAGAGGCGGTGTATAGATATCGAGAAGCTCTTCAGGGTAATAAAAAAGGATGAGCGTCCTGTGCCGCGAGATGCTGAAAGGCTTCGTGATATCGTGCAGAAGCGCGGCCAGCGCGGCGCGGTAGAGCGAGACCTTATGCTTGCGCGCAAGGAAAAGCGCGGTGGCGAGGACCCCCTTGATATGCGCAAGACGCCCGGGGTCATCGCTGAAGATCCTTTCCACATCGCGTTTGATCAATGCCAGCATCAGAGCAACGCCTCCCTTTGATAAGGCGTGACGCCCTTTGGGGTGTACACCCTGAGGACTCCGGACCCCTTGAGCGAGACAAACGCGAGTCCGGGGAATACAATGTCGCATTTCTCCTCCCGCTTGACGGGGAACTGATGCGCCTGCATATCGTGCACATGCGAGGAATCGAAGGGCGGTGTGAGGGTCTCTGCGGCCTTTTCGGCATATAGTTCATCCGCCTTGAGCATCTTCGTCCGATGGATTGTCAGTCCTTCGCCGGCATGGATGATGAACGATGTAGGCAGGCCGCTGAGGAAATCTATACGGGCGAGCGCGCCGAGAAACAGTGTATGGTTGGGTTCGAGTTTGTAGCTTCTGGGTCTGATGGGCTTCCTTGGCTGAACGGCCTTCAAGGAATCCGCATCGAGGAGATTGTAATAATGATTGCGGTTGAAGAGCCCCGGCGTATCGAACAACCGCTTGTCCTCAAAGGGGATCTCGATGAAGCTCTGGGTCGTGCCGGGGGCGTAGAAAGTGGTGATGGGGGACGCCTCGGCGTCGATCATGCCGTTCACGAGCGTCGATTTCCCCACATTGGTCGCACCGACGAGATAGACATCCCTCCCCTTCGCGTGAGTGTCTATCGCCTTCAGCGCACGTTCGACGCCACGCTTTGAAAGCGCGCTTATGAGCTCTAAACCGATGGGTCGGTAGCCTTCCTCATGGAGAAGGGCATTCAAACGGTGCTTGATCTTGGCCGGATTCACCTGCCTGGGGAGAATATCGGACTTATTGGCGAGGATGAGCAGATTATCCCCCTTGTCAAGGCTCTTATAGGCAGGCACGAGCGAACCGTCCACATCGAAGAGGTCGACGAGCAGTACAATCAACGCGTTGTCATCGATCGCACCGAGCATGTCGAGATAGTCCTCCCTGTCGAGCGATGTGCCGATGACCTCGCCGTAATGGCGCATCTTATAACAGCGCTGACAGTAGAGTCCGGCATTCTCATCGATGGCCTTCGGTGTGTAGAAAGGCTTCTCCGGGTCTTCATTCTGCAGGATGCCGCCACATCCCATGCAACGGACTTCCACAGGACTCACCTCTTTCCGAGTTCCAACGACGCATACCGCGCCGGCTCCTTCTTCTCGATTCTTCTGAGTATCGCGCGTTCAATGCGCCGGTTGAACTTCGTATACCATTTCTCCGTCTTCGGCTTGATAGGATGCACCAATGCCGCACGGAGATCCGCACGTTTCGCGCCGTAGACATCGGTGAGGACCTGATCACCGATGACGAGGGATTTATCCTTCTCGGCGCCTATCTTTGAAAGGGCCCGTCTGAAACCGCGTTTCAAAGGTTTCTTGGCCCTGAACACACAAGGTACATCCAGAGCATCCGCGATCGGACGGATGCGCGAAGGCGTGTTGTTCGAGATCAGCACCACGGAAAAGGTGCGCCTGAGGGAGGCGAGGAATGTCTCGAGCGTCTCATCGGGCTTAGCCAGATCATAAGGCACGAGCGTATTGTCGATATCGATCAAAAGCGCGCGGACGCCTTCGGCGTACAGCGCATCGAAATCGAGGTTTTCAATGCGTTCGGCATGATAGTCCGGGATGCATTTGTAGGGACTTATGAGATACTGCAACATATCCTTCCTCCACTATCATTATACTAAAGGGCCGGCGTTTTGTCATGTGCGATCGTCACATAGTCCGCATGCCGGCGCTCGAGTTCACGGTATAGACTCTGATGGTCCGGACAGAGCGTCTTGAGCACACGGTAGAAGGCTCGGGAATGGTTCGCTTCTAGAAGATGCGCGAGCTCATGCGCGACGATGTAGGCGAGGAAGCGCCCAGGGTAATGAATCAGCACGAGATTCAGATTGATGTGCGCCTTCTTCGGGATGCAGCTTCCGAACTTGCTTTTCATGTACTGCGCCTTGAAGCGGACGGAGAATTCAGAAAGCTCGGGGACACGCTCCGCGTAGTGTTCATAAAGCGCCCGGGCGTCCTTGAGAAGTGTATCGCGGAGAAAGCGCCGCATCGCTTCGATGCGCTTCTGAGGGGATTGATCCCTGCTATAGAGGACAAGACTGTCCCCGTGTTTCTCGACGCGCCTCGGCCTCCCCTCGCGGATGAAGACGGGGAACGGCTCGCCGTAAAGATGGATTTCATCCTCTAGGAGGCGCTCTTTGGGGTCTAGGAGCGATGGGAGGCGGAGAATCGACGCCGCTTGCGCTTTCACCGCACGCTCGATCATTTCCCTGTCCGCAAAAATCGGCGCACTCACCTGATAGTGAAGGCGCCTGAAAGGCTTGATATATATACGTCGCTGGTTGCGGTTCTTTTTGACATCGAAGGTGAGGGTGCGCCCGTCTATATCGACATGAAGCCTTAAAGATGCCCAACCCAATGCGATACGGCTTCAGTGACACTATTGAGCGCGCGGACGACGCGTTGCTCGTGGTCGTCAAGCTGGTCTGCTTCCCCCAGGATGTCGGAAATCCCACGGACGGCCAGGAAAGACGCATCATGAAGTGTGGCCGTATGTGCGATCGCCGCCGATTCCATATCCACTGCGGCGATGTCCTGATATCTTTCATAGAAGGGGCGCAGCGGCACATCGTCGGTGAGGAACTGATCCCCCGTGGCGATGAGGCCGACCGTATAGCGGTAGGCCAGAGTATCCAACGTTCTCTTCATGGACGCAAGGTGGGTCTCGTCGCTCAAAAACACTGTATCGTGTCCGGGAATCTGCCCCGGAGCATAGCCGAAAGGGGGGACATCCACATCATGATAGAAAGCGCCGCGGGCGAGGACGATGCCGCCGAGAGGGGCATGGACGCCGCCGGCGATGCCGACGCTCATGAACACATCCACATCGAAAGAGCACGCGACGCGGGTGAGTGCCTGCGCGGCATGCACCTTTCCTATCTTCGTGCGGAACATGCGGAGGGTGTGCGCACCGATTTCCGCTTCATAATACACAGTATCATGGAAGGATCTCCTTGCGAAGTCGAAAAGCTCCAAAAACGCCTGTTCCTCTTCTTCCATCGCCACAAACAACACAATATCCACTACATTCTACCCCCTGCAATGAAAAAAAGAATGACAGGCATTCTTTATTTCACATCGACAATAGTGATGTTGAGCTCGCGGTTGGACTGGGTGCGGACGATTTTCGAATCGCCCTTTTTCATGCCGAGGACAGCCTTCCCGATAGGTGATTCGTTGGAGATCTTGTTGTCGAAGGGGTCGGCCTCGAGCGATCCGACGATGCTGTATTGCTTCGGGTCTTCGCCATTGATCTGCATCGTGACAGTCTTCCCGATATTGACTTGATTGTTGTTGCCGTCGTCCTTGATGAGCTCGGCATTCTTGAGAATATGCTCGATCTCCTTGATGCGCGCCTCGATAAGCGCCTGCTCGTCGCGAGCCGCGTCATAGTCCGCGTTCTCGCTGAGATCGCCCATTGCTCTCGCTTCCTTGAGCGCTTCACGGTTCCGCTCGCGTTCAGTTGTCTTGAGATGCTCGAGTTCGCTCTTGAGCTTCTCTATCCCTTTGCGGGTGAGTTTATGTACATTATTGTTGTCCATGGGTAACCTCCTTTTGAATTAAAGGCATTATATCATGTTTTAATGCTTGTGACAATCGATTTTTAACCCGCTTTGCGCAGGATGTCATAGGGCTTTAATGCGACAGGGCTCTTCAATGTTATACGTTGCTGGGGATGCCGGGCAGTCTGCACGCTCCGGCCTTCCTCGTCCCACATGGCGAGGGGCTTGAACGTCGCAGGTTCTCCTTCGGGAGAGAAGCGTTCGAGGATGTCGCCGGCGGTGAAATGGTTGCGCTGCTCGATGAGGGCGAGCCCTGAGTCCTCGTCGTATTCGAGCACTAGAGCGGCGAAATCCTGCGTCGGCCGCTGCCTGTCTATATTGTAGAGCTGCTGCTTTCCGAGAGGGTCCCCGCCGAGAAAACCGGGGCCCACCTCGCGGTTCATCGCTTTTGAAAGCATTGATCGATACGCCTCTATATCAACCGTTTCTCCTCTGCAGACATCGTCGATGAGACGGCGATAGGTGTTGACGATTGTGGCGATATAATGGAGGCTCTTCATCCGTCCCTCGATTTTCACACTGTCGACACCGGCCTCTATGAGGGCGGGAAGATGCGGAAGCGCCGCAAGGTCTTTCGACCCCATGAGGAACGGCTGGGAGCGGTTAAGCCTCACCCCGTCGCTATAGAGGTCGTACTCCCAGCGGCATGAATGCGCGCAGCCGCCCCTGTTGGCGTCCCGTCCGGTCATCGTGTTCGACAGCGTGCATCGGCCCGAGAAGGCCACGCACATGCCGCCATGGATGAAGATCTCGAGTGACATGCGCGTCTTCGCCTTTATACGGCGGATGCTTTCTAGATCAAGTTCACGTGCCAGAATGACGCGCTTTGCACCATGCGCCTCCCAGAAGCGTACCGCTTCGCTGTTGGTGAGAGACTGCTGGGTGGAGATGTGGAAGGGAAGCGCCGTCAGATGACGGATTTTCTGCGCCACGGCGAACGAAGCGCAGATGAGGGCGTCCACACCGAGCGCCTCGAGTTGTTCAATGTATGCTTCGAAATGCTTCAGATCCTCCGGATGGGGCAAGACATTCACCGTGACATAAATCCGCCTCCCGCGTTCATGTGCATAGGAGACAGCCTGCTCGATGTCCTCCAGGGTGAAATTCGAAGCTCTCGCCCGCAGCGAGAACGATTTGCCGCCGATATAAGCGGCATCGGCGCCGTAGGCGAACGCCATCTTCAGTTTTTCAAGATTGCCGGCCGGCGCCAGTAGCTCTGGTCTTTTCATCCCGCATCCCCCTTCCTCTCATGGGTCGGGAGGCGGAGGAATCCTTCATCATGGTCGCTATATCGTTCATGAAGCGCATCGGGGGTTTCTCCTTTATTCAAGGTGATATAATCATCGACGATATCGAGCACGCGTTTCCTCTCATAGAAAAGCGTATCGATGAAAAAATAATCAAGCACTTCCCCGAGGCGGTCGAACGCATTGAAGGAGGCACGGGGAAGGGTCCTGTAGACATGCGTCCCGTGAGCGTCCTGGACGAAAGGGTACTCTGTTTCGCGCTCCCTTTCAAGGAGGGAAAGACGCACCCCTTCATAACAATCCGCATCGAAATCCCCGGTGTGCTCCGCAAATGTCTTGAGAAGACGGCGGTATGAATGAAACACGTTCACATAGCCGTGACCGACGAACGCCAGCGGCAGCGCGGAGGTTTCGGCGAATGCCTCAATCGCATCCAGCGTAAGCTCCCTTGAGAGCACTACGGCGTGGATGTCCGCGGGGGCGAAAAAAGAAACATCCCCGGGATGGGTGGTGTATGTTTCAGGATGGTAGATGAGATAGTTCTCAAGACCGAGACGGCGAGCGATGTTCAGCACGGCCAGATCGGCGAAGATGATGCCGTCGAATAACATAGAGCGCACAGCGTCGAGTCTTTCTTCAAGATGCGGAAGGTCATCCTCGAACATCACAGCGTTCATCATGAAGAACACCTTTTTTCCAGCCCTTTTGGCCCGCGCCGAAAGTCCCGCCAAAACATCGGGCGAGAACGCCCCCCTGACGCGATGCGCGAAAGGGGCGACCCCCAGGATGATGCCGTCTATCTCCTTATCAAGCAATTCCTCAAGCAGTGAATCATCACTCATCACATAGAGTTGCATCGCCATCCTCCTTGATCGCAAGCAACATCCCGTCATCAATGTCGTAGACATGCGCATCGAAACGCCTGTCCCGCTCCAGGCGCTCGTTGAACGCCGTCATCCGCTCGATCAGTCTGTGATGACGTTTCGGCGCCTCGCTTTTATCCAGATTCATGAATCGCGCATTGTCGGCGAGAAGAACGCCGCCCTCGGCGAGATAAGGGGAGAGGTGTTCAAAAAACGTTTCATAATGCGCCTTGCCTGCATCTATGAATAAAAAATCGAACGGGACATCGAAAGGATTGTCGGCTATATCGCGCGCATCCGCGCAGACAACCTCGATGCGTTCGAAGAGCCCCGCTTCGCGGATGTACCCGCGCGCTCTATCCGCGAGAGCCTCGTCCTTCTCAAACGTCTTGATGTGAACATCAGGATGCGCCTTCGCCATAAGAATGGCGCTGTAACCGATCGCAGTGCCTATCTCGAGGACCCGGGAGGGCTTGGCGAGTCTGACGATATGCGTTAAAAAACGGGCACTCCCGGAGGAGAGGACCGGTATCCCCTCGCGCCGGGCGTGCGCACGCATGGTGGAAAGCATGTGGCTCACTCCTGGCCTTCCTCTTCTTCTAGAAACGTATTGAGCACTTCTTCGACGATGTCCCATTCCTCATCCGATTCAATCGGCATGAGGCGGCCCCCGTCCGTATCCTCTTCGTTATAGATCGCGGCGAAGACTTCATCGGAATCCCCGGGCTCCTTGTATACGACATAATTCTTCTGGGTCTTGTCGGACTTGAAAGTCAGAACGATCTCATAATCGTGCTCATTGCCTTCTTCGTCGATGACGCGGAGTGTCTTATCGTCCCCCATCATCACGCTCCTTATCCAAATAGTCTTGAAGCAGCACCACGGCCGCCTCCTGATCCAAGGTCCTCTGGCGCTTCTTGCGGGAACGCCCCGCCTCCCGCATGCGGGAGGCGGCCATTCTCGTCGTCAGTCTTTCGTCATACAGCGTTATTGTAACATCAACGCGCGTTTCCAACAACGCCTTGAACGCCTCGACCTTCTCGGCCTGCTCGCCCCGCGTGCCGTCCATGTTCCTCGGGTAGCCCAGTATGATCTCATCGACCGGCTCGTCCGCGAGGACCTCCGATACGCGTTCGGTCATGGCGGCATAGTCACCGCTTGCGAAGCGGGCGTTCTCAAGTCCCCTGGCGAGCATGCCGTGGGCATCGCTGATCGCGATGCCGAGCGAGGCGTCGCCGAGATCCAGAGCGAGTTTCTTCACGAAAGCTTCTCCTTGACGAAGGCGATGACATCATCCACCTTCTCCGGCTGCTTAGCGCCGGCCTGGGCGAAATCCGGGCGGCCGCCGCCCCCGCCACCGGCGATCTGCGCCGCTTCCTTGATCAGATTGCCGGCGTGGACATCGCTTTTGGATTTCGCCACGCAGATGAGCTTTTCACCCGCTACATTCGCAAGGAACACCACGCCGCGCTGTGTATGTTCCATCAGGCGGTCGGCGAGTGATTTCAGACTCTCGCTGTCGAGCCCTTCGGTCCTGGCGACGATATTGCCTTCCTCATCCGCTAAGTCGAGATACTGCTCGACATCGGCGAGGTTCTTCTCCTTGCGCTTTTGTTCAAAGGTCTTCTCGAGATTCTTGACATCCTTCTGGAAGCGTTCGACGAGGGCGCGCATGTTGAGTACGTCCCGGTAGGAGCCTTCAATATCGAACGTCGCGTCAGTATCGAAGTCGAGGAGGATGCCCTCCGCCTCCGCGGAGGCGAGGATATTCTCGGCCTTGTTCCGGAGGTGGGAGAGCTGTGATTCGAAGCCATGGAGATAGTCCCTTATCTGAGAGACCCTATCCCCCGCGAGGGCGACGATGCGGTAGATGCCCGACCCCTTGCTTTCGACATGGGCGATGGCGAAACGGCCGATCTCTTTCGTATTGTCCACATGCGTGCCGCCGCAGAGGTCGAGGGTCTCGCCCATGTTGACCATGCGGACCTCGTCGTCGTATTTCTCGCCGAATTCAGCGACGGCGCCGCGCGCCTTGGCGTCTTCGACACTGCCGTGCTCGACGTCGACATCGATTGCGGCCTGTATCTTCTCATTGACCGCATCCTCGATTGAGAGGATCGTCTCATCATCCGGGAGTTCAAGATGGTTGAAGTCGAAACGGAGATAATCCGGGCCGACGAGGCTGCCCTGCTGGGTGATGTGGTCGCCGAAGACCTCCCTCAGCGTGCTGTAGAGAAGATGGGTCGCCGAATGGTGCGCCTTGGTGGCTTCTCTGGCCATCTCGTCGACATGCAGCGTCACCATGTCCCCCTCTTCGATATCGTGGTCCTCGAGGACGTGCAGATGCTGGCCGTTGGGCAGACGCTGCACGTCGACGACTGTATAGACCTTTTCCTCCTTGACGATCACGCCGCTGTCGGCGACCTGGCCGCCGCTTTCGGCGTAGAACGGGGTCTTTTGTGTCACTATGCCTTCATCGAACACTTTGATGACCCGGCTTTCAACCCGCGTGGTCTCGTAGCCGACGAAGGTGCTCTCCTCCTTGAAGGCGAGGAAGGCCTTGTTCTGATCGTGCATCGAAGCCTTCTCCCGCCTGGCCTCGCGTGCGCGTTCCTTCTGTTCGGCCATGTATGCATGGAAGCCTTCCTTGTCGACAGTGAACCCTTCGGCCTCGGCGTATTCCTCCGTGAGCTCGACAGGGAAGCCGTAGGTATCGTAGAGCTTGAAGGCGTCCTTGCCGTCGATGATATTGGTGTCGCCCTGCATGAGGTCCTCGAGAATCTTCTCTCCGTAGTGGAGGGTCTCGAGGAATTTATTCTCTTCCTTCTCGATGAGCTTCTCGGTGAACGACTGCGTATTCCTGAGATAGGGGTAGGTCTCCTCCATCATCGAGACCACCGTCTCGACAAGGTCCTTGAGGAACGCCTTCTCGATGCCGAGATGGCGGCCGTGCTTGACTGCGCGCCTCAACAGGCGCCTGAGCACATAGCCGCGTTTCTCATTGGAGAAGGTCGCGCCGTCGCTGACCGCGAAGACGACACTGCGGATATGATCGGCGATGACCTTGAAGGACATCTGGCCTTCATAGGGCACGCCGCTCAATGATTCTACCGCCTCGATGATGGGATAGAAGAGATCCGTCTCGAAATTCGTCTGCGCATCCTGCATGACGGCGGCCATGCGTTCAAGCCCCATACCGGTGTCGATGTTCTTACTGGGGAGTTCGGGATATTCCTCCCTTGAAAGGCCTTCCTTGGCGTTGAACTGCGAGAATACGATGTTCCATATCTCCACGTAGCGGTCGTTGTCGACATCATTCTCGATCAGGGAGAGATCCGCTTCGCCGTAGGCATCCCCGCGGTCGTAGAAGACTTCGCTCGAAGGGCCGCAGGGGCCGGGGCCTATCTCCCAGAAACACTCTTCACTGTAGAGGATGTGGTCCTCCTTCACGCCGACCTCCATCCATTTCCGCCTGGTTTCCTCGTCCGTCGGATACACCGTCATGTAGAGCCGGTCGGGGTCCAGGCCGAAATAGTCTCCGGATGTGAGAATATCATACGCCCACTCGATGGCCTTATCGCGGAAGTAATCACCAATGGAGAAATTCCCGAGCATCTCGAAGAACGTGTGATGCCGCGCGGTCCTGCCCACGTTCTCGATGTCATTCGTGCGGATGCATTTCTGCACATTGACCATGCGCGGGTTCTTCGGCACCCTCGTGCCGTCGAAATAATCCTTGAGCGGTGCGACGCCGGCATTGATGAAAAGCAGCGTGGGGTCGTTGATCGGAACAAGTGAAGCGCTCTCTTCCACGCGGTGCCCTCTCTCCTTGAAATAATTCAACCAGGTCTTCTTGATTTCATGTCCTCGCATGTGCGATCCTCTCCTTTTCAATAAAAAACGCCCTTAAAAACATCCTAAGGACGAACGTTGCCGCGGTACCACCTTGGTTCTATCGCTAGCACTCTAAAGCATTAACGCTGCAGCACGGACGTTTTCAGACGTCACTTAGAAGCAGCTTCGGCGGGGACGCGGCCCGTTTCCACCGGCCACGGGCTCTCTGTGACACGTCAATCCACGTACTCGACTTCTTCATCGATTTAATCGTATACTACACGATTTATGCCGGATATGCAAGGAATTCCCTCATGAGCCGGCGTCGGTGCCGGAATCCTCCGGCGTGAAAAAGCGCATGCCGATCCCATAGTCCTCGACGAGCGTGCTTTTCGGCATGCGCATGAGCTTGTAGGTGACATAGAAATCCCCGGCGCACCCGGATATATGCAGCGCAAAAAGACAGTAGAACAGGACGAAGACGCCACCGCTCGTAAGCGGAAGGATGAGGGCGAAGACCGCGGTGAGCACGAAGAACGGCGCAAGGCCGACGATCAGGAAATGCGGCTTCGTGAGATACGCATCAGGCGCGGCCGCGCTTGCCGCGAACCCGTGGAACTGATAGCGGACCTTGAGGTTTCTGTCCAGACGGAAGAAGATCCCGTGGATGATCTCATGCGCGACGATATAGAGCACGATGCCTACGAACAGAAAAAATATCCCCGGCAGTGTCACACTGATGTCTATGCCGATTACGGGCAGGAATGCAAATACCCCCAGAAACAGCGCGATAGTCATGACATTCAGCCATATCGCCCGCTTCTTGTCCTTCTCCAGGTCGATATGCTCGTGCAGGGTGTATCCTTCCGGCAATTCCCTATATGCTTTCATGACGTCCCTCCTAGGTGTTTTTCCCGAGAAAGTCCAGTATCGCCTCGTTGACCGCCTTCGGCGCATCCTGGTTCGGCAGGTGCGCGGCGTTGACAACTGTCAGCCTCCTGGCCTCTGGTGCATTTTTGTCAGTGGCTTCGATGAGCATCTTCCGCTCCCGTTCACCGTGAATCATGAACCAGGGAACATCGATCGAGCGCTCGATAGGTTTCGGGAGTTCTCTGAAGATCTCTTTGCTGGTTTCAATGAAGCGCTGCTTGCCCGACTTGAAGGCCTGTTTATAGAGATATTCCCTCACGGGCGCCTTGACGCTGTTCTTCTTCGCGAACATTTTGGCCATGCGCTTGTTCGTCAGAACCTTGATGAAATGCATGAAGAAGGACCCCATCTTCGCCTTGAAGGGGGACATGCTTCCGTAAAGCGGCATGGACCCGATATCGATGAGGCCATGAATCCGCCCCGGGCGATGCATGGCGATGTATTGTCCGACGAAGCCGCCGAGGGACACGCCGACATGGAAGACGCCATCGAGGGCCAGTTCATCGAGCATCGCTTCAAAGGCGTCCGCCGCCTTCTTAAAAGTGAAAGGGCCGGTCTCTTTCGATAGCCCGTGCCCCGGAAGGTCCCATACAACCACCCGGTAACTTGGTTTCAGACGCTTCACTTGAGCGTCGAACGAACGGTGATTGAGGCCCATGCCATGGGTGAACACCACCGGAACCCCGTTCTTCGGTCCATGCACAGCACAGTAGATTTCGCCGTGAGACGTTTCTATTTTCATGCAATCCTCCCCCGGAACCAGTCTTCGAGACAAGTGTATTATAGCATCCGCGCATCCACTTTAAAAGCACAAACGGTAAAATGGGACGACGCGACATTTACAAAGAATATCGCTTGCAGGAGAGGGGGAAACTCTATAGAATAAGCCTATAGAAGTAAAGACAAAAGGAGTCGAGGCCATGAGGTTCATTTTTAATGTGATTGAATTATATCGCGAACGGACGGCGTTCTTCCTCGATCTACTTTTAGAGCATATCTACCTCACAGGCGTCGCCATTCTCTTCATCACAATCATCGGAGTGAGCCTCGGGGTGCTCATGACCTATCATAAAGGGGTTGCGAACACCGTCCTCTCCCTCACCAACTTCTTCTACACCATCCCCTCGATCGCCATGTTCGGCTTCTTGGTCACATTCACAGGCATCGGCAACACCCCCGCCATCATCGCATTGACCATCTACGGCGTACTGCCCGTCATCCGCAACACCTACGTCGGCATCAGCGAAGTCGACGACACCATCATCGAAGCGGCTACGGGCATGGGCGTCACCGTGCGACAGCTTCTCTTTAAGATCCAGCTTCCGCTCGCACTCCCCGTAATCATCGCCGGGTTCCGCACCATGGTCATCATGACCATCGCCCTCGGCGGCATCGCCTCGTTCATCGGTGCCGGAGGCCTCGGCATCGCCATCTGGCGGGGAATCTCCAACAACCACAATGAACTCATCGCCGCGGGCAGTCTGCTCGTCGCCCTGCTCGCAGTCATCACAGACCTCGTCCTGAATTTCATCGAGAGAGGCATTCGCATCAAAATCTATGGAACCGCAAAGGAGCGTTGATACCATGAAGAAAATCCTCACAGTCCTCACCATCATAGCGGGCGTCTTCGCCTTCACTGCGTGTGAAGAGCGGGACGAGGTCACGCTCGCAAGCAAACCAATGCCCGAGCAATACGTCCTCGCCCAGATCATGATAGAACTGATCGAAAGCGAGACCGACATCTCCGTCGACTACAGGTCCGGCATCGGCGGCGGTACGAACAACATCCACCCCGGCATGGTCGAAGGCCAGTTCGACATCTACCCCGAATACACCGGCACCGGATGGATGGAAGTCCTCCGGGAGGACTTGATCCGGGACCCCGATGCACTAACGGAAGCCGTCAGGGAGGCCTACAGGGAGGAATTCGACATCGAATGGCTCGAACTCTACGGCTTCAACAACACCTACGGGCTCGCCATGAAGGAGGACAAGGCTGACGAAATGGGCATCGAGACCTACAGCGACCTCGCCGAGAAGGCGGATGACCTCCATTTCGCGGCCGAATATGATTTCTTCGAGCGCGAGGATGGCATGATCGGCCTTGAAGCGGCCTACGGCCTCGAGTTCGGTGAGAACAGCGAACTCGAAACCGGTCTGAAATACACTGCCATAGGAGACGACGAGGTCGATGTCATCAACGTCTGGTCCACGGACGGAAGGCTTAAGGAATACGACCTGCGCCTTCTTGAAGACGATGAGGATTTCTTTCCCTCCTATTACGCCGCGACATTGATCCGTCAGGAGACCCTTGAAGAATACCCTGAACTCGAGGATGTCCTCAACATTCTCGGCGGAAGGATAGACAACGAGACCATCACTGCCATCAACTACCGCGTAGAGGTCGACAACGACGACCCCTACCAAGTCGCCATGGACTTCATCGAGTCGGAAGGACTGCTTGATTGATGTCGGTCATTTCCTTTCAGAATATCCACAAGGCCTACACTGAAGACGCCCCGGTCCTGAAGGGCATCAGCTTCGACGTCGAAGATGGCGAGTTCGTCGTGCTGCTCGGGACATCCGGTTGCGGCAAGACCACGACGCTCAAGCTCATCAACAAGCTCATCGATTTCGACACGGGCTATATCTTCTTCAAGGGGCATCCGATCAAACAGTGGCCGAAAGTGTCCCTGCGACGCTCGATCGGCTATGTCATCCAGCAAGTCGGGCTCTTTCCGCACATGGACATCGCCGCGAACATCACTTTCGTGCTCGACCTGCAAAAACACGATAAGCACCATGCCCGTGAAAGGGCGAAGACGCTCATCGACCTTGTCGGTCTCGACGAAAGCTACCTCCCGCGCTATCCGAGAGAGCTCTCGGGCGGAGAGAAACAGCGCGTCGGCGTCGCGCGGGCCCTCGCAGCCGACCCCGAGATCCTCCTCATGGACGAGCCCTTCGGCGCTGTGGACGAGATCACCCGCAGGCACCTGCAGAACGAGATGAAAAGCATCTACGCCAAACTGAAAAAGACTGTGCTCTTCGTCACCCACGACATCGAGGAGGCCGTGCGCCTCGCGGACAAGATCATCCTCTTCAAGGACGGCCGCATCGAACAAAGCGGCTCTCCGAGGGACCTCGTTTTCACGCCGGCGACCCCCTATGTCAAGGAGTTCTTCGGGCTGAAAGGGTTCAAGGCCTCCCTCGATGACGCATCCCTGGAAAAAGTCTATCGGCAGATCCTCTCCGGGGAAAAGACGTTCAACGATATCTTCAACACCGTCTGAAGGTTGGCATAGCTCTGTGGATATAGTACAATCACACACGAAAACAAAAGAAAGCGGTGTTCTGCATGGAAAAATGGTGGCAAAGCGCAATCATCTATCAGGTCTACCTGCGCAGCTTCAAAGATGCGAACAATGACGGCATCGGCGACATCAAAGGCCTGATCGGCAAGATAGACTATCTCGAGGAGATCGGCGTCGACACCATCTGGGTCTCTCCGCACTATGATTCGCCCATGGACGATAACGGCTACGACATCCGCGACTTCTACAAGGTCAGCGAGGACTACGGCACTCTCGAAGATTTCAAGGAGCTGTTGAAAGAGGCGCATGAAAGGGACATGAAAGTCATCACCGACCTCGTCCTCAACCACACCTCCGATGAACATCCGTGGTTCGAGGCGGCGAAGGATCCGAATCATCCGGAGCATGAATACTACCACGATTTCTATATCTGGCACGAACCGAAATACGAAGACGGGAAGCGCAAGCGCCCGACCCGCTGGATCGGCTGGTTCGGCAACCCGGCATGGACCTACAACGAAGCCACGGATGAATACTATCTCCACATATTCAGCCGCAAGATGCCCGACCTCAACTGGCGCAACCCCGAGATGCGCAAGGCCATGAAAAAAGTCATCCAGTTCTGGATCGACCTCGGCGTGGACGGATTCCGCGTCGACGCCACCAACCATCTGGAGAAGAACTGGGACTTCCCCGACGGCTATCCGGGATACGAGAACTTCTCCAGCCTCCCCAAACATCATGAATACCTTCAGGAACTGGGCAGGGAGCTCTTCCACCCCAACGACCTCATGATCATCGGAGAGGCCGGCGGCGCCACACGCGAAGAGGCCCTTCAATACGCCGGATTCGATTCCGAGGAATTCAACATGCTCATCCATTTCGAGCACTGCTGGGTCGATACGGATGAGACGAACACGCTCACGCCCGGCAAATGGGCGAAGGGCACTGTCGACATCACCCGGTTGAAAGAGAGCTTCTACCGCTGGTACAAAGTCTTCAAGGACAAGGGCTGGAACGCCATCTACTGGCACAACCACGACCAGCCGCGCATCGTCAGCCATTATGGCGACGACGAAACGCACTGGGAGCGAAGCGCCAAGATGCTGGCATGCGCCCTGTACCTCATCCCCGGCACGCCGATCGTCTATTACGGCGAGGAGATCGGCATGACCAACGTCGACTACGAAAACCTCGAGGACTTCAGGGATGTCGAGGTCTTCACCGAATACGAGAACTTCCGCCGAAACGGCGCATCCCATGAGACCGCCATGCAGGCGCTCAGGGACCGCTCCCGCGATTCAGCGCGCTCCCCCATGCAATGGAGCGACGCCCCTTACGCAGGGTTCTCCGAAGTAAAGCCGTGGATACCGATCAACAGCAACTATGAAACCATCAACGTCGAAAGACAACAGCAATCGAAGTCCTCCATCCTCTCCACCTACAAGACCCTGCTCGCTCTCAGAGCGAAAGAGAATCTCAATTTCGCCGATCTCACATTCTACGACATCAGCCATCCCCAAAGCTTCAACTATCTGAGCACGGGGGAGCATCACGAATACCTCGTCCTCTGCAATTTCTCAGAAAAGCCACTCACTATGGAATTCCCACTGGACCTGCAAACGTTCGATGTCTACTACTCCAATGTCGATATCGGGAAGGCTGAAAGGAAGAGCGAAGAATTCGCACCTTATGAGGCGCGCATATATAAAAGAAAGCGCCAGTGATGAATGGCATGAAAACCGCTTTCAATTTCACCTCCCCTCCACAACAGCTTTGATATGTCTGAACACCTCTGTCAAGGCAAAGAGAGCCCTCACGGCTCTCTTTTTACAGAGTATGTGCGAAGAAGGGCCGAAATCGATGTTCAAACAAATGCAAAGCGCTTTTTGAGTATTCAGAAAGGATTTAGCACTTGAGGTTTTTGAGTGATAAACCGTAGCCAAAAGCGTTTACAAACAGCCCTCTTTTTGATAGGATTTAACTGTAAGTGAGACAAAACACTATAGAGCATTACGTGAAGGGATTGGAACAATGGAGTTTTTTGAACGCTTAAAAAAATGGATTGGCAAGCAATCAAGACGCTTTGTGTTTTTTTTGAGGAATAAAGCGGTCGGTTTCGTCCGCGGCATCTTCCGTTTCTTCCGGGCGATCGTTCTTGGAGTCCGGAATTTCTTCATCAGCATCTATAAGGCCGCGAAAGAACATCCGAAGTCTTTCCGCAAGGGCCTCATGAGCTTTTTTCTCATGGGACTCGGCCAGTTCCGCAACAAGCAATGGTACAAGGGAGGTATCTTTCTAGGCATTTTCCTTGTCTTCCTCATTGTCGAATTCGTCACTTCTGACTATATCTACGCCCCGGCTGAACTCTCGCAGTACCCTGCCGACGATCAACTGTATTTCTTCAGAGATTACGGAGGGATCATCACACGAGGTATCTGGGGCTTTTTCTCTTTAGGTGCCTTGTCGATGGGCGACGCCTATCGCGGCATCACTATCGTGGGCGAGGACGCCCGTTACTCGTGGATGCTCGCAGATAACTCGAGGACCCTGATGGGCGAAGGCATCATCATCGCAGTGCTGATGGTCGTCCTGATCGGTCTCTGGATCGCAAACATCCGCGATGCCTATAAGACAGACCTTAGGATCAGGGCCGGCGAAAAGGTCGAAAGCGCTAAAGAATGGGTCCGCTCCATCTGGGACCGGAACTTCGCCTATATCATCACCCTCCCCGGCGCGATCCTCGTGCTCTTCTTCATACTGATGCCGTTCCTGTTCTCCTTCCTCGTCGCCTTTACGAGCTATGACGCGGCGATCACACTGAGGATGGACCTCATCGCCTGGGAGACTGAAACGTTCACCGACGTGCTTTTCGGCGGTGAACCCGCATGGCGAAGCTTCTTCTTCGATGTACTTAGGTGGACGGTCTTCTACGCTATCCTGAGCAGTGTCACCGTATACATACTCGGCTTCATCCAGGCACTGATCATCAACAGTAAATACGTGAAGTTCAAAAAAGTCTGGCGACTGATCCTCATCCTGCCCTGGGCCGTTCCCGGCATGGTCAGCCTGCTGGTCTTCTCCAACATATTCGGAGGCACCCACGGCCTCATGAACAATATTCTCGCAGATTTTGGAATCGTGGATAATGTAAGGGAGTTCCTTCGGACTATCGGACTCATCGGTTCACCGCGCGAGGAAGGCAACATCCAATGGTTCACGCATCCCGATAACGCCAACCTCGCCAGGGCGATCGTCCTTACGGTGAACCTGTGGATGGGCTTCCCCTATTTCATGTTGCTGATCACAGGGGTGCTCGGCACCATACCGCAAGAGCTCTATGAAGCGGCCGATATCGACGGCGGGTCGGCACCGCAGAAATTCCGCTTCATCACCTTCCCCTGGGTCCTAAGGGCCACGGCTCCCGTCATCATCACGACCTTCACCTTCAACTTCAACAACTTCGGGGCCATCTACTTCCTCACCGGAGGTGGTCCTAGATACCACACCGCCGATGTCCCCAATGCCCTGCGGGGCATCGAACCCGGTCAGACGGATATTCTCATCTCCTGGATCTACACCATGGCCTTCGAATCCGGGGACCACGATGCCTACAACCTCGCAGCGGTCTACTCCATTCTCGTCTTCATCATGATCGCTGTCGTGTCGCTCTATTATCTCTCCAAGCTCAAGTCGTTCTGGGAGGAAGATGATTGATATGAAAATGCTGAAGTTCAAAAAAGGTCTTGCTGGAACCCTTATACACATATGGCTGATAATCTCAGTGATTATCTGTCTGGTCCCCATTCTGTGGATGCTTTCCGCGGCGTTCTCCGATGTGCCGCATATCGGCAGGGTGCCGATCATCCCCAACATCACTGAACTATCGCTCACCAATTTTGAAGAGATCTTCACGTACCGTTCGAGGTCGGGACAGATGTTCCCCGACTATATAAGGTCGTTCCTGGTCACGCTGGCCGTTGCGACAATCTCGACGACGCTCGTTGTGATCTTCTCCTCCCTTGTCGGTTTCGCCGTCACGCGTTTCCGCTTCAGAGCGAAAAAACCGGCGCTTCTCTTGATGATGGGACTCCAGATGTTCCCGGGCTTCATGGGCATGATCGCCCTCTTCATCATCTTCCGCGTATTCGGATGGCTGAACAACCCCTTCTTCCTCGCTCTGATCTATGTAGCGGGAGCTATCCCCTTCAATACATTCATCGTGCGCGGATTCATGCGCAATGTCCCCAAGTCTCTTGATGAGGCCGCCGCGATCGACGGCGCCACGAACCTGCAGATACTCGTCAAGATCATCGTCCCCCTGGCAGCGCCCATCATGGGATTCATCGCTGTCAACGCCTTCATGGGACCCTGGATGGACTACATCCTACCATCAATCCTCATGCCCAACAATGAAACGGTCGCCATGTGGCTCTTCCGCATGAACGCCCCCGACACACAACCGCATGAACCCATGTGGTTCATGGCCGGCGCCTTGTTCGTGACGGTTCCGATCATGATCGTGCAGATCTACATGCAGAAATACGTCACGTACGGACTGACAGCCGGTGCTGAAAAAGGCTGATGAAGACACAGAAATGGTGTGAACTATGAAACAGAAATGGCTTACGTTCTTCAAGATGCTCTATAATCATAATCTAGTACTCAGAGCCTACAAAGCGCCTTTTATCATCGTCATCATCCTTTTCCTCGTCAACATTGCCATGATTGCGGCTCCGGGCATCTTCGCCCACTTGCAGAACACCCACATGCCTGATTCTCTGGATGATGTGGATACTGCTTTCGTCGAACTCTATAAAGATGAAATCGACTGCCGCATCGAGGACAACCGGCTTGATTGCGATGCCTCCTACGACACCTATTACGGCGATTACCGCTTCTATACGACGGAGGGCCTCCCGAATGTCGAGGACATCGATGAATCGGCGATCATCCTTGGAGAGAGCCAGGCCGCCGCTGTGTTCATCGAGAACCGTGGCGAAGAGGACGAAATCTTCCGCGCCGTAGGTGGCGATTATCGTCTTCTGGATGAGTTTGATTTCTCGGATATCCGTGAACGGGCGGAAGCGTCTGAAGACAAGGACGCCTACTACGAAGAGACGACGAATATGTTCCTGATGAACCTCATGTACGCAGACATCGGACAGAACATGCTCATGAACTATATGCTGCAGGGTGCGCAGATGCTTCTCTATATCGTGTTCATCTCCGCCCTCTATCTGCTCACTAATTTCCGCGCGAGGATCAAGAAGGTCAACTACACCTCCGCCTTTAAAATGGCGGTATTCGCCATGACAGGGCCGGCGCTCGTCACAGCCGTCTTCTCGTTGATCACCTTCCTCGCCGACTCAGCCCTTACGACCTGGGCCACATTGTTCTTCACCATGCTATACCTCATCAGAGTCATTCTTGTCTACAATAGGATCAACGAGAGTGAAAAACCGCTCTATTGACGCCGATGAATTTTCAGGAGCTGATGCTATCGAAGCATAAGAAAGTGTATTGAAGCGTATCGAGGAGTTCTTAAAAGGACAGTCAGTAATATAACAAAAAATTAGTATCCAAATTTAGGAGGGTTTAGAATCATGAAAAAATTCCTGGTCATGTTTGTTGCAGCCTTGATGGTCTTCACTGTTGCAGCATGTGAACGTGAGGAAGAGGAACCGAGCGTCGTATTCGATGAAGACGCCGGCCGGTTCGAAATTGAAGAAGACGCCGATGAAATCGTCGTCGGCGTGGACAGCGACCCCATGCGTGAAGCGCTCGAAGCGCAATGGGCGGAGGACTATCCTGAATACGAGGACCTTCTCGTCGTTGAGGACTATGAATCAGTCAACTCAGAGGACAGCGGCATGGAAGGGCTTGAACTCATGGAGGACGAAGCCCCTGACGTAGCGCTTGTCATTGACAACGAAGTAATCGGCCGCGAACCCGCGGTCCGCAGATTGCATGAGTATCACGAGCAGGTAGGCGAAGAACAGACACACAGCATCTATCATGACATCAGCGATCACGGCAACTTCTTCCTGCCGATCTTCATCGACGGCATGGTGTTCTCCTGGAATAAGACCATGCTCGACGAGATGGGCGTCGATGTAGACGACAGGACAGAAGACAATCTCCCGAGCGAACTGGCATCGTGGAAGGATATCTTCGAATTCGCAGATGAATTCGGCGAAGACCCTGACGACCGTCCTGAGTTCGAAGACCGTGAAATCCTCGAATTCTTCCCGCTCAGCGTTGCGGAGGTATGGTCCGGGTATATGCAGCTCTCTTCCGGTGGCTGGCAGATCTATGAAGACGAGGTCTACAATGAGCCCGGCTTTGACGATCCCGCTTTCCTCGAAGGTCTTGAATTCCTCGATGAATTCTCCAACACCAACATGAGCGTTGATGAGACCGGATCCATCCGCGGCGGCGACGCTATGGACTGGCGCTGGGAGAACTACCTTGACGGTGACTATCCCTTCGGCCTCGTCGGAACCTGGATGGACGTCGAGGAAGCCATGGTGGATTATGGCTACGAATTCCAATTCAGCCGCGTGCCCACCTGGGAAGGTGAGCATCCTTCAACGCTATACAAGACCAAGGGCTTCGTCATCAACAGCGCCACTGAATATCCTTCTGCAGCCAACGAAGTTCTGAGATGGCTCTATGAACAATCCACCATTGAAACGATGATCGACAACTCGACCTATATCCCTGCGCTGCAGGAAGACGCTGACATCTACCCCGACATGGCGGATGACTACAAGGACGACATGACTGAAGCCATGATGGCGGACGGATGGCTCGAATCAGCCGAGACACTTCCGAACAATCCTTCAAGACGTGCGATGAGTGTCCTTTATGACATCGGCGTGGAAGACTACATGGTTGAAGTCTGGGATGGTTATTTGACTCCTGAAGAAGCGCAGGACGCCATCGTCGACGCTGCTGATCACTGGATTGAAGAGAACGATACGCTCGACTAAACCACACAAAGGGCTCCGCTCTGGAGCCCTTTTTAAAAAGGATGATTTACATGAAAAGTCTTATTGCCGCAACTTTGTTTCTAGTCATATTCACACTCGCAGCCTGTGATCCGGAAACGCCGGACGATGAGTTCACAGCGGATGATATCGCCCCCGCCTCGACGGCATTCCAAGAAGATGTCGATGTCTGTTATCAGATCTTCCCCATCTCCTATGCTGACAGCACCTCCGACGGCGACGGCGACCTGATGGGCATCGTGGAGAACGTGGAATACCTGAGCGAGGACCTCGGCGTGGACTGCGTATGGCTCAACCCCATCAACCCCTCCCCGAGCTATCATAAGTACAACGTCAGGGATTATTACGACATCGATGAGACGTTCGGCGACATGGATGATTTCGAGACCTTCGCCGAAACCATGGAAGAACACGACATAAAGATCGTCAAGGACCTTGTCATCAACCACACCGATTTCGGTCATATCTGGTTCCGTCGCTCCCGAGAGGATGAAGGGGACATGCGCGATTGGTACAGCTGGCGTGACGAACCGGGGCATAACTGGCATGAGTACAACGGCGAATATTACTACGGCTCCTTCTGGGACCAGATGCCCGAACTCAATTTCGACAACCCCGATGTCAGGGAGAGAGTCTATCATATCGCTGAATACTGGCTCGAGAGAGGCGTGGATGGATTCAGGATCGATGCCGCACGGCATATCTACGATGACCATCAATATCCTGATGACGTCGATACCACGCAGGAGAACGTGGACTTCTTCCGCGAATTCAACGCAGAGATCAAAAACATCGATGAAGATGCCTTCATCGTCGGAGAGATCTGGAGTGAAAGCGAGCGTTACGTCAGTCAGTATTACGAAGGTATGGATTCGGCGTTCAACTTCAAATTCGCCGACGAGATTGTCGGCGCTATCTCCAACGACCGCGACAACGGTGCGATCGAAGGCCTTATCGACAGCCGGAATGCCTATGAGGAAGTGCGGGAGGACTACATCGATTCCGTATTCCTCTCCAACCACGACCAAAGACGCATCATGAACGCCTTCCAATACAACGAGGACCGGGCGAAACTCGCAGCGCACGTGCTCATGACAATGCCCGGCATCTCCTGGATCTATTACGGCGAGGAGATCGGCATGTCCGGCTCGGGCAGCGACCCGGAAAAAAGGCAGCCGTTCGTCTGGGAGACGGACAGTCCGTACCATGCCGAAGGCGTGATGGATGGCCACCACGATTCCATCGCCGGCTGGGATGATCACAACCAGGACCTCCCAGGTGCCTACGAACAGCTCGAGGATGAAGATTCACTGCTCAACACCTACATCGAACTCATCGAACTAAAGCAGACGCGTGATGTGCTCGGCAACACTTCATCGATCAGCGCTCTTGAAACCGACAGCAACGCGTTCATGGCCTATGAACGTGGCGGGGGCGATGACAGATATCTCGTTGTGCACAACCTCAATGCGCAGGAGAGAACTACACCCTTCCAGGCTGATAGCTACGATATTGTCTATACCTCACATGATGCAGAAATCGAGGAAGACATTACCATGCAGGGTCGCTCAACAGTCATTCTGGATGTTGAAGGCGACGCATCGTTGATTGAATAAGCACCATCCAACCTTCCGATATCAGACAAAAAAGGACCAGGCTTTTTGAACTGCACCCCGAAACTTGGACACTAACAATCCAAGAAAGGGGTGCAGTTTTTCTATGAAAAACTATACAGCGACATTCAAGAAGAAAGGGGTAGAGAATTACTTCCGAAACGGCCTATCCCATACGAAAAGCGTGTATAATGTGGATGACAGCAGCATCTACAAATGGGTCAGGCGGCTGAAAGGAGGAAAAGGGCTTATGCGGAAGAAGAGTGAATCCTACAGCTTGGAGAAGAAACTGGAGATTCTCTCCTACTACAGGAAGCGTGGCAAAGCGGCCACGAAAGAAAGATATGACATCGAAGCCAGCGTCTTTTACAAGTGGGAACGCATCCTGCATGAGAAAGGGGAGGCAGCATTGGCGGAGGAGCGCCGTGGTCGTCCCAAAAAGAAAGTGAAGAAAGATGTGAACCAAGACAAAGACCTTCTCGAAGAGAACCGTCGGTTGCGATTGGAGGTGGAGTATCTAAAAAAGCTCGACGCCTTGATTCGCGAACGGGAAGAGCGCGAAAAGAAGAAAAAGTGAGAATCATCGAGGAACTGAGGCGAAAGTACCGCTGTGCGCTCCGGATACTACTCATCATATCCGAGATGCGGCGTTCGACCTTCTATGAGGTCAAAAGCCGCCTCGGGAGAGAAGACAAGGACAAAGCGTTGCGAGAGCTGATCGGGGAAATCTATCACCACCATCACGGTCGTTATGGCTATCGACGAATCACGCTGACATTACGCAAGCGCCACCAGCTCGCTGTCAACCACAAGAAAGTCTATAGAATCATGAAGGAAGAGGGCTTGGCAGCACGGATTCGCCGCAAGAAGTAGCGTTCCTACAAAGGCGAAGTCGGCCGGGGGCACCCAATCTTCTGAATCGCGATTTCGACACCCTGCATACCGATGAGAAATGGGTGATGGACGTCACTGAGTTCCATCTCTTGGGACGACGTATCTATCTATCTTCCATCCTCGATCTTCACAGTCGGGAGGTTGTCGGCCACGCCACAAGCTTCACTCCGAGTGTCCCTTTCGTGATGCAGTCTCTCGAAAAGGCCCTGCAAAAGCGGAAGACCCGCCCCCATATCCTTCATTCCGATCAAGGTTTCCAATACCAGAATCGCAGATTCATCACCAAGCTCCGGGAAAGCGGTATCGATCAGAGCATGTCGAGAAAGGGGAATTGTCTCGACAATGCCGTCATCGAGAACTTCTTCAGCATTCTCAAGACAGAATTCTATCATGGCGAAAGATTCACCTCTATCAATCAGTTCCTCAGGTCTCTTCATGCCTATATCGACTACTATAACAACGAGCGCATCTCACTCAAACTGAAAGGACTGACTCCTGCGGAAGTCCGGAATCAGTCCTCTCAAGTACAGCTCTATTAGACTATCGTTTTTCTGTCCAACTTTTGGGGGTCAGTGCATTCGCGCCTGGTTCTTATTTTTATGAATCCGCTCGTTCCCTTGTTATGAAGGACGTGTGACCTTGTAGATGACACCTGCGGCGACAGCGATGACTACGACGCCGCCGGCGACAGAAATAATGATGCCCCAAGGTGTCTCATCCTCAACCGGATCCGGTTCATAATCGTCCGGATCGGCGAAGACGTTGATATCCTCTTCGGTGTACATGATGCGTGATTCGTTAGCCGCAAGCTCGATGGTCTCGCCGCCGTCTTGTTCGAAGAGCGTCGTAAGGGTCGTCTCGTCATCCAAGTCGCCGATCTCATCGGTCGTGGCCACCACATTCCATGTGCCGCCAGGCATGTCGAAGTCCCGCGCCTCTGTGCCGTTATTATGCACGACAAGCGTCGTGGTCCAGAGGTCGTCGTCGGCTTCGAAGGCATAGGCGACCATGCCGTCTTCCTGCGACATAAGACGCAGGGTGCCCTGGACATCCTCCTGCGAGGGCAGCGTGAGGAAGTCCTTCTCCTTGCGGAGCTCGATCAGGTTTCTATAGTATTCGAACGTGTCGTGATACTCGACCTTCCTGTCCCAATCGAGCTGGTTGGTCTCGTCGGGGGAGCGATACGAGTTGGGGTCGAACGGCATGTCCTCATCCTCAAAGTAATCCGACTGCATCTCCGGGTCGAGCAGCGGCTTCGTCCGGAGGAAGTCGGCACCGGCATGCAGGAACGAGATTCCCTGCGAGGTCAGGACGATATTGTTGGCCTGGCGCTGCATGCGCACGATGCCCGCCATGTCGTCGGGGTCGTCCATGTCGGCGCCGGTGCTGTAGACGAGCTTGTCATGCAGGGTCATATCGTCATGCACGGAGACATAGTTGACGGTCTGCGTCGGCTCCACGGCCCAGGGGTTCTGGTAGCCGAGGCCGGGGATGTCGACCGCGCCTGTGACGCCGAGCAACACATCATCATCGGCGTTATCGTCGCCCTGGACGAAGCCAATTTCCATGTGGTCCGCCCAGTGTCCCTGCGCGATACCGTCGCGAGAATCGTCATTGAACACGGCGATATCGGGCATCTCGTCGAGGTTACCCTTGTTCGCTGCATCCTCATCGGGAAGCTCTGAAGCGCCGCCCGTCCAGGGTTCGCCGTAGAGGACGATGTCCTCATCAATCTCCTGTAGCTCTTCCGCCACGGTGTTCATGGTCTCGACATCATGCAGGGCCATTAGGTCGAAGCGGAAGCCGTCGACATTGTATTCCTCGACGAAGAATGTCATGGAGTCGACCATGAACTTCCTGAACATCTCCCTATCAGACGCTGTCTCGTTGCCTGTACCGCTGCCGTCGGAGAAATTGCCCTGGTCATCGAAGCGGTGATAATAGCCAGGGACGATCTGATGGAAGTTCGATTCGGCGGATTGTCCCGTATGGTTGTAGACGACGTCCATGATTACGCCGATATCGTTCTCGTGGAATTCCTGCACCATCTTTTTGAACTCATTGACGACGACCTCGCCGTTATAGGGGTCCGTGCTGTAGCTGCCCTCGAGCGAGTTGAAGTGCCTGGGCATGTAGCCCCAGTTGAAGATGCCGTTATAGACACCGTGGATCTCTTCGTCGTCGAGACGGGATTCATCGACCATGCCGAAGTCCATCACCGGAAGCAGATGGACGTGCGTCACGCCGAGTTCCTTGATGTGGTCGAAGCCGGTGGTGACGCCTTCATGGCTTGTGCCCTCCTCGACAAGGCCGAGGAACTTGCCACGGTAGTCCTCCGTGCCGTCCCACGCCTCGTGCGAGGTCAAGTCGCGTGTATGCAGTTCGTAGATGATGGCGTCGGCCGGGGAATCCATATCATGCGGTGAACGTCCGTACTCCCAGCCGTCCGGGTTCTGGCGCTCGAAATCGACGACCATCGAGCGCTGACCGTTCAGACCGGTGGCGTAGGAATAGGGGTCGGTAACCTCGTGCGGGCCGCCGCGGTCACCGTTGTCCACGGTGTAGGTGAAATACGTACCGTGCAGGTCGCCCTCGACAGTCGTCGACCACACGCCCTGTTCACCTTCGCTCATCTCGATGGTCTCATACGGATCATCGACACCATCGTTGCCGTCATAGTCCTCATAGCTCGATGTATGGCCCTTCTCATAGAGATTGAGCTCGACGGATTCGCTCAAGGGCGCCCAGAGCTTGAACTCCGTCTCGTCCTCGCTGTATATGGGGCCGAGCTCGCCGTCATAGCCGTATTCCTCGTGGAATTCGTCGCTGTCGAACACACCGTGCAGGTCAATCACGCGCTCCGCGGGTTCTTCTTCGCCAAGGTCGGCGCTGAGGGTGTATTCATACTCGAGGTCGACCTCCTCCTCGAGCGTGATGGTGCCGGTGTCGTTGTCGGAGGAGAATTCATCGATAGCGACGGAAGTGCCGTTCGCAAGCACCTCCACGTCCTCCTCACCCACTGGAAGCGTGGTCCGATAGCTGATGGTCGAGGTGTCATCGAACATTGCGGACAGTATCCTGTGCGAGGTGTCGACCTCGTCCTCATCATAATAGATGGTCGGGTCGCCCTGCACCATGAAGACTTCGACGACACCGTCTTCATCGGGGTCGGTCATGTCGATATGAAGGTCCTGAGGGACATCGCGGTTGTCCCAGTCATCCCCGCGGACGATGACGCCGATCTCGGTTGAATCCTCAAGGTTCGTCCCCTCAAGGTCGAGTTCAAGCTGCCTGCCGAAATCCGTCTCGTCCGTCCAGTGATAACGTTCGCCTTCCCCCGATTCCGGTTCATGCGGCCAGAGCCACACGGAATCGAAGAAGGAGAAATCATCGTCGAAACGGAAATAATTGATGACGAGTGTGTCAGTATCGGTCGCGGAGACTGTCATGCTTGCAAGCATAAGGGCGATGACAAAAACCCCTGCGGTCAGGAACCGCTTGATTAAATACATGTATAAACCTCCAAGTTAGTTTTGTTGGATACAATTAGAGAAAAAGGCAAATCCGCCCAGGCGAATTTGCCTTTTAAACATTTCCTAGGTAGGCCGATCAGTCAGCAATATGATTCTCTGCGTCATCCATGCTTTCGAAGATTTCACCGTCGACAGTGACGTAGGCATGATCGGAATCGATCAATTCTACTTCGCCGGTGCCGACTTCATCATCTTCAGCATTGATGAAATCCACAAAGGGGACCTGTTCTGAGTCAGGATCGACCGGCAGTTCTACGTAGTACCAGCCGTCTTCTTCGGCTTCGTCAATCTCAGGGCCGGGCCATTCAAGGTCGGCTTCAGGATAGCCATCGAACGGGTCAGTCCAGACTTCTTCGTCGCCGAAATGCATCCATGACCATACTTGGACTGCGTCCCAGTCGTCACTGTTATAGAAGTAGACGGTGAAGAGATCCTCGTCATAGTCGGTCCAGATCGTCGCTTGTTCGAGTGTGGGGAAGCGATCGACCAATGACATGTAGAGATCCGTCTCTTCATAGGCGACAGTGTAAGGGTCGCTTTCAGCATCGTCGCCGTCATGGAACGTTATATCAAATGATTCGTTCTCTTCAAGCGCCCAAGGGACTGAGATGAGATACCAATCTTCGAACGGTGCGTCCTCGTTGACAACACCCTCAATTTCATGTACCTCTTCGCCATCGTCGACTGTTGCATGGACTGCGTCCCAGCCTTCACTGTTGTAGAAGTGGACCTGGGTCTCGGCGAGATAGTCCTCGGTCGCCTCTTCAGCGTCTTCCTTGCTGGTATAAGCTACATTGTCGATAGCTATATAGACATGGTCGCTATCAGGAATCTCGACATCGTCGGTCTGAACCTCTTGCTCATCCTCATCTTCAATTTCAGGATCGATGCCATTGAAGATGAAATCTGTTCCTTGGGCTTCAAGGTCGAGGCCGGGCACATCTATATAGTACCAATTGCCTTCATCATGTTCTGCTTCACCGCCGGGCCATCCGCCTAGCAATTCAGCGGGGTCCCAAAGGTAGCCGCCTAGTTCATCCCATTCATGCACATTGTAGAAATAGATTGTCTCATAGACGTCGTTGACTTCTTTCTCTGCCAGTGCAGTCGCTTCAACCATGTCGTTATAGAGGTCTATTTCGGTGAGATAGATATATTCTTCATCGTCGATGGTTGCGTCGACACTGTTGTCGTTGCCGTCATCGACAGTGATGTCGAATGATTCATCCTCTTCAAGGACTGTGGGAACGATGATCTCATACCATTCGTTTTGGGACCAGTCGAATTCTCCTGCATCGTCATAGGGGTCTATGGTGGTTTCTTCATCGAGCGCTTCATCGTCTGTGATTTCGACATAGACATTGTCCCAGCCAGCTGCGTCATAGAAGTAGACAACTGTTACGCCGGCTGCGGTAAGTTCTGCATCTTCTCTGGAAGCGAAGAGCTCATTGTAGATGACATAGTTGTCAGTTTCCTCGGTGATGGTCTGGGTCTCAGCTTCTTCGCCGTTGCCATCATGGAATGTGACTTCGAAATAGGCATCGTTGTTCTCTTCTTCGTCGTTTTCTTCGTCATTTTCTTCCTCGTCATTGAAAACAAAGGGGATGTAGGCTGGATGCCAGTTGCCGAAGTGTTCTTCGACTTCTTCGTCTTCGACAAGGACTTCGCCTTCATGATCGACAGCATCCACATAGACTTCGTCCCAGCCTTCAAAATCCGTGCCTTCTACCGCGTAATTGTAGAAGTTGACTGTAGTGGTTTCGTCCATGACATCGAATACATGCTCGGCCGTCTCATAAGACCTGTAGGCATAGGATTCATCAGGGATATCGGGATGTGTGTAGACGAGTTCGGAATCGTTGATCAGAATATCTTCGGTCTGTACATCTTCGCCTTCTTCGTCTTCACCATTGATGATAAAGCCGATCTCGACTTCATCCACTTCTTCGGGAACCTCGACATAATACCAATCTTCCCTGTCGTCCTCCTGGACGGCGTCGGAAGAGCCCGGCCAATCACCGAAATATTGATCGCCGGCGTCATTCCAGGCATACGCGCCGAGATTCTCCCATCCGTACGCGTTGTAGAAATAGACCGTGGTTTCTTCAACTTCTCTCATGGCGAAAGCCGCATCAGCTCTTGAGCCATAGGGGCCTTCCCCATCGTAAGTCACAAAGTAATGGTCGGGGTGGTTAACTGTCACTGGCTCGCTTTCTTCTTCGTCACCGTCATTGAAAGAGATGGTGACAGGATTGTCGAAAAGGTCCTCAACAGGGACATCGATAGCGTAGAAATCTTCATCCGCATCTTCAACATCGACATCCTCCAACAATGTTGCCTCTTCCCCAGGGAATTCGCCTAGGAGTTCCTCTCCATCAGCGTCCTGAGCAGTGGCATAAACCTCGTCCCAGCCTTCGCTGTTATAGAATTGAATCTCGGTAGGGTCGATGTCCGGTTCAGGTTCTTCTTCTTCGAACAGACCACATGCCGCAAACAGTCCTAATGATAGAACTAATACTAGTGCTAGTAAACCTTTCTTCATCGTGCATACCTCTCCTTTCATATTTTGTTTCCATTGATTCCATTGTTTCCTTGTTTCTTACATATCCCGTCCATCGAAATGGACGGACTGGCGGATGAACGCTTCATCCTCAGGTTGTTTCCATGGACAACTTAATAACTCTGCCTCTTGTTTTTACCCCCCCTTGAACAGAATGTATATCCCTTTCGCATCTACTGTGAGAATGCGAACATTGCCACAAAAGCAAGTCCCAGGACAATAGCGATGAATGTACTGATGATGACGCCGATCAAGATGAATCTCGCACCCTCGGGATGTCTTTGTCTGAACGCGATATAGATCAAGAACCCTACGAACGGAAACAAAAATCCCAGAAAGGCAAAGCCGACGTGCCCCTTGCCGTATAGCTGATAGGACTTGACAGCGTCGGCGAGGGTGTCGCAATAGATGCATCTTTGTCCATCGAGCTCTCTACCGCAGTTAGAACAGCGTTCTGCCATAGAACCCCTCCTACGGAGGCTTAATTGATGCGTTGTTCATCCTCCGAGTCGAAGAAATGGGCGCGTTCCATATCAAAGATGAAGTTCACTGTGTCGCCGATAGCGACATCCGTACGGGCATCGACGCGGGCGATGAGCTCCTCATCCCCTTTTGAAGCGGTGATGTTGGTCTCCGAGCCCATGAGCTCGGCGATGGAGACCTCCGCCTCGAAAAAATCGTCGGGGTTCGCTTCAATCAGATCGTCCGCGCGTTCGTCATGAATATCCTGGGGACGTATGCCGAGTGTTACTTTCTTGCCGACATAGCCCTTATCTTTCATGAGAGTGAAGTGCTCATCAGAGACATGGACTTCGAAGTCCCTGGACTTGAAAGTCTGATTGTCGGTGAGCTCGCCCTCGACGAAGTTCATGGACGGGGTGCCGATGAATCCGGCGACGAACAGATTGGCCGGCGTGTTATATACTTCAGAAGGCGCTCCGACCTGCTGGATGAAGCCATCGTTCATGACCACGATACGGTCGGCCATGGTCATCGCCTCGACCTGGTCGTGGGTGACATAGATTGTCGTCGTCTCAACTTTGGCGTGGAGCTTGATGATCTCACCGCGCATCTTGACACGGAGCTTTGCGTCAAGGTTCGAAAGCGGCTCATCCATCAAGAACACTTTCGCATTCCTGACAATCGCCCTGCCTAAGGCGACACGCTGGCGCTGCCCGCCGGAAAGCGCCTTGGGCTTTCTATCGAGAAGGTTTTCAAGGCCGAGAATTTCAGCAGCCTCCTGCACACGTTCACGGATCTCCTGCTTGGGAAACTTTCTCAGCCTGAGTCCGAAAGACATATTATCGTAGACGTTCATATGGGGATAGAGGGCATAGTTCTGAAACACCATAGCGATGTCCCTGTCCTTGGGAGGAAGCGGGTTGGCGAAACGTTCTCCGATATAGAGTTCGCCGCGGGTGATGTCTTCAAGGCCGGCTATCATTCTGAGGGTGGTCGATTTGCCACAGCCGGAAGGCCCGACAATGACAATGAACTCCTTGTTCTTGACCTTGAGATTGAAATCGTTGACCGCTTCTACGGAATTTTCAAAGACCTTCTTTACATTATTCAGTGTCACTTCAGCCAATGTATCGTCACTCCTTTGATTGTCTTGCAGATAAGACTTACAAGCGCTTACCATCCTTTATTGTAAATTATCAAGAGTTGAAAGACTATATGCAATCTGCACAAAATCAGAGCGTATAGAGTAGATGAAAGATCGAGGCGCCGAGAAACGTCTGCGGGTCGATACCGGTGCGGTCCTTGACACGCTCCAGCCTATAGAGCATGGTGTTCCTATGGATAAACAGCTTCTCGGCCGCTTCGCTCACGTTCAGATTCGATCTTGCAAGTGCGAGCACAGTCTCGACGAGATGCCTCCTTAGCACATCATCACATCTTTCGCGCATCATCTGCCGTATATCCGGATAGTGCTTGAGCAGATAATAGTAAATCCTCTCCGGAGTATAATGATCATAGGGAAGATGCTTCAATGCCGTTGCAATCCAGGCTTCAGGCACAAGACTCTGTGTACGTCTCGCGAACAAGGTGATGGAGAGGTTCACTTCCACATCGCTCATGATCAATTCACGCATCGCCTCCATCGGTTCTTCCGGCGGGGTCTCGAAGCACACACGAAAGACACCTTCGCCAAGAGGCGTCGCTTGATCAGCATTCCACATTTCACTCATGATGCTGGATATGAGATTGGATTGTCTCGAGGCATAGACATACAGAGAATACATAAGGTCACCTTTTACAAGGTCATACGGGCTTTGTTCAGATTCTATTATAACATCTATATGACGCTTTTGGAAATTGCAGGCTTTACGATGCGATTGAATCGATGCATGCATCCTTGGGGCAATCATGATATAATACGATTAAAAAAGGGATAGGAGGTTATGCATGTCACAGACAGAGAACACTCCGGAAAAAGGCAACATCTGTTTTGGTTTCTTAGGGTTCTGCATCCCGATCATTGGTCTCATTTTGTTCCTCGTATGGAACAAGGACAGACCAAAGGATGCGAAATACGCCGGCATCGGCGCATTGATCGGCGTGATTGTCATGGCCATCTTCTTCATTGTATGGATTGTATTGATCGTATTTTTTGGAGACCCTGTCAACGGAGGCTTCGAATGGCAGCAGGAATGGACATATCCTTAAAAAAGGCGCTTTTTGCGCCTTGTTTTAAAACTACATGGATTGAGCTATGGCATCTATAAGCGGTCTTATATCAGTAGCGGACACCGCACTCAGGGATATACGGATCAGACCGGGCATCGCGACAAGGAAGATGCCCTTTTCTTTTAACTTCTCGCTGATCGCCTGCGGATTCTCGATCGGGATGGTGACGAAGAACCCACCGACATATGGATGCATGGGCAGCCCTCTTTCTTCCGCATAGCGCATGAACGCCTCGCCGCGTGATTGTAAAAGCGCGGAAGCCCGTGACAGTTCTTCCTTGAATTCTTCTGTACCGCCTTCATCGGCGAGCAGACGCTTTACAAGCGAGATACCCAGGCGTGGCGGGTTGGACCATTTGGCGCGGGATGTCACCTGATTGGCCTCGCTGAAGGCACGTACAGCCTCCTTGCTTTTCGCAATTCCAATCTGCCCGCCGGTACGTATGCCGTAAAGCGAGAATGTCTTCGAGGCACTGAAGGAGATGATGGCCATCGCATTCTCGTGAAGGTCCTTGTAACGCGCAAAGCCGCGTCGGGCCGCCTCGTGGCCTCTTATGTCATAATCCAGATACGCGATATCATGAAGCAGCGTCACCGGGACGTGCTCGGCCAAATTGTTAATCGTCTCCATGATATGATGCCATTCCTCATCGCTCAATGTGTAGCCGGTGGGGTTGTGGCATGGGTCGTTCACAACGACGAGGAGACGGTTCTGCTTGTGTGCGAGCGCATCGGCTTTTTCCTTGAAATCATCGATGTTGAACCGAGCGCTCTCATCGAAGAGTTCATAGGTCTCGGACGCGAGCCCGAATTCCTTGCCGATGTTCCTATACACCCAGGCGATATCGGGAATCAGGACGGCTTCCCCGGCGTCCAGAAAATTGGAGAAGGTGTTGGATATAGCACCAGTGCCACCCGCAGAGGCGACAACCTCGACATAGGCATACGATTCAAGCACTTCCCTCTGCGCGCCGAGCACCCAGTTTTTGACAGTTTCATGATAGTCCTGTCCGCCGTCAGTCGGCGCATAGGGGTATTTCTCCATGGGAGAGAGCGATGCAAGTGTCTTCTCTACGGAAGGAAAAGCGAGGAACGCTCCCTCGTCATCAAAGAACATGCCCTTTGTGGCATTGATCTTCAGTTTTCCTTCCTCCCGCGCCTGTGCGAGTTCCTTCGACAGACCGACGATGGGGTCCTTCATTTCCTTGTCCTTTGCGCGATCAGCCAGTATCCTGTGCATCAAAACAACTCCTCTTTGTAAGGGATTTCACTTTTATCATAAGGCCTAGCGCGAGTTTCGTCAATGTCTTATGGAAATAAGGGGCTTAAACAAAAGCGCCCGCAAAGGGGCGCCCTGTATAAGATGAATATGAAAAGAGAGGGTGGACTAATTGAAACCTTGAGCAATAATCATGAGTTTTTCAGCAGAGAAAATGGGTTCAAAAAACCCTCTCTCCGCCCGCGGGCGGAGAGAGGGAACAGGAGGAGAATCGGTTTATTCTATATGGCGTAGCTGGATGAAGCGGGGATAATAGACACGCGCGTTCTGAAGCGCTGATGTCTGTGTGCCGTTCACATTATAGGAGATCACCAGCTCGTCCTCATCGCAGAGCAGAGGATGCATTTTAGCATTATAGGCATAGACGTGGTCGAGCTCATAAGGTTCCGAGGCTTCATAGATGATCGTCGGGTCCTCGAAAGGGCCATAGGGCGTGTCTGATACAGCATAGGCGACTCGGCCGGAGATCGTATTCTCCATGAACGTCGCCATGTACTGCCCTTCATACTTCCCTGAAGGCATGTAGGTGACACTCATTTCCGCGGACACATCGAACAGTCCCTTTTCAGACGCCGTGATGTCGTCTTGGAAGGTCTCACCATCATAGAACTCGTAAGCATTGAAATTCTCCATGTCTTCCGGTTTGACCCGTGCGACGGTCAAGTGTCTTCCATTCAAATCCTTATAACCATAAATATAGACATAAGGATTGTCGATATCAGGGTGATTCGACAGATTCATGACCGCTGCGCCATAGAATATTTCCCCACCGTCCTCAGTGCGCGCCTGCAAAGGACTGTCCATGAATGATGCGTTCTCGTAATCGAGTGCACCATCGACTATAGGGGTTTTGCTCATGCCGACCCGGTAGACTTTGAATTCAGTTTCGGGGTCATCCTTGACCAGGATGGGGAAATTATAGAAATCATCCCCGACGACGACACCGTCCTGGAGCCAAAGGCGTGGGTCCCCTTCGTCAGCGCGCTCATCGAGAACATAATCTTCAGCCGATGCTTCTCCGTGGAGATAGGCCCCTTCAACGTCAAAGGCCATGAGCTTTCCGAGCCCGTAAGCGCTGAAGGACGCTTCATGATTGTCGAGTATCTCAATCTTCAGATAGCGGGCCTGCAGGCCGTTCAGATCAACATAGGGATCATCATCGATCAATTGCGGCCCAGTCGTCTCCCCGGGAGCCTCTTCTAACGTGAATTCATCATAGAACGACATGGCATCAGGCGAGTCTCCGTAATAAAGTGCAAAATCGCTCACCCCGATCTCGGTGCGGTCGGTCTCATTATAATTCCAAAGATGGAGTGCGCCGAAGGACTGCGTATCCTTGAAGTCAAGCATGAGTGTATCCGCCGTTTCCGATTCCGTCTTCCACATGTGACCGAGCGATTCATCCAAAAGCCGTCCATCGGCCACATTGGTATAGTCCAGCCCGTCGCCGCTATATAGGTTGGAAGGGTGATATCCAATATAGTGATCGGGATCATAGATATTCTCCGGAGCGTCGAAGGTCCCGGCATATTCGAATTCCAGACCTTCCTCAAAAGAATATTCAGGATCATAATAGGCAAGCGTATTATTCACAAGCGTGTCATTATACCGGAGTTTGTTGTTCTCATAGACATCTCCGATGTAGGTGTCACTGAAGATGAACATCAGTCTTTCAAAATCAGCGCCGATATGGTTCACACCATGTGTCGCATTATAGGAGAAGATACCATCGGCACCGGTCCATCCCGATGTCCTGAAGAAGGGGTCCGTATATTCGGGGAGCGGTTCGGCTATATGTCCCTCATCGAGCATGAAGCGCACATCGTTGAAACCGAAATAGGAACCACCCTTATTTCCCTCTCCCGCTTCCGCGCTGAAGACAAAGCGGACATAGTGTGCGTTCTCATCGATATCTATGGACGTTTCTCTCTCAAGGTCGACATTCTCTTCAATGCGTTCATAATGACTGTCGACCAGGGAGACTTCCACATGCATCGACGTCACCTGGAAACGCTCGTCATCAAGATAGTTCGTCACTTCGACCTCTTCAAGCGGATAGTTCCCTGGCAGTTCAAAGGTCAGGCGATAGGTGTTCCTGTCTGTGTCACTGAGAAGGATTGGTGCCTGCTCAGGGGTTTTGCACATGTCAATGAAGGCATCCTTATCGCCAATGATTTCTGCATCTTCGACATCCAAGGCCTCGATCGGGATGATATCGCCCCTCGAGTCGGTTTCAAGCGTGCATGGATCAATATCCGCGGTCTCTATCGTCGGGGCGCTTTCATCATCACATGCAAAAAGAACGAAAATACCTACGAATACCATCAGCACAGTCAATCTAAGTTTTTTCATGATACCCCACCTGATATACCAATGGCGTTTTCTCGAGTGCAGCGGTTCTTTCCATCAGTGTCCGGCCATCTTCATTCTCATGGGAAAGGCCGATGCTATAGTCGAAGCGATAGAACCCTCCGAGCGATGTGGCGAAATTGGTCTCCCAGTAATTGTTCATCGCCCATACATATTGACTGTCCACATTGGGCAGGGAACCGTCGTGTATTTTGGCAAGCCCCGGTTCCAACGTTCCCAGATGCAGAAGCGGGGTGTCTTTGAGGTTCACATGGATGTTCAAAGCCTCCCCTTTGAGCGTATAGCCGCTTTGCGTGGTGTAGAAAAGGCTCTGTGTGCCTGGAAGCTGGTCTATCCTCGGACGGATGACGGCACCGGCCTTGTCGATGAACAATGTCTCATCCCCTCCGGCTGTCAAAGGCATCGCCAGATACAGGCTTTCAGGCTCCCAGACAGTCTCCTTCTGGAGTATGAGCGCCACATCGATGCGCGGAGCATCACGAGAGGTCTTCAGTTCAACAACACAGTACCGCGTGCCTTCAAGTCTGTACTTGAACTGTACACGCGCTATGTTGGGGCCGTTGTTCATGACGCGCACATTGATCAGCTCACCCCTGTCCCGTACGGTGGAGATGAGTTTCCGGTTGCGGCCGAACTCCTTGCGGACAGCCTGCATCTTTTCGACATTGAACTGATAAGTGTATTCAATCGGCGTGCGCTCGTAGATGGGAAGGAAAAGCCCCTCTTCATGTGTCGATTTTAGATTCTTGCCGCTCTCCTTATCCTGGACGGTGTGGATACCGGTGTGACTCCAGGCGATGTGAAAGAACGGGGTGTCGATATGATACTGCGTCGCATAGACCGTGGTGTCAAGGTGTATGGGCGTGTAATCATACACACCACCGCGTGTATGCAAGGGGCCGAGCGGCACTTCTCTCTTGCGACGTCTGGTCGGCACGATATCCAATGTCCGCGTCTCGAAAGGGGAGAGCTGAAGATAGGTGTTCACTTCCCGGCGTTTCTTTTCATCGACGAGGAGCTCCTGGAAGTCCAGGGATTGCCCTGACGCCTGATCGACGAGGTCATAGCCGTCCTCGATCAGAAATTCCTCCCACCAGTTGATATAAAGCAGGACCGGTGTGGACAAGGCATGCGGATAGGGATTCTGCACTTTATACCGCATGGGGCGTCCCGCCGCTTTGGCCAGTTCTCCTTCGGAGAATGTGATATCGTCAATGAGCGTATCCGCAATCTCACTAGCTTTAGAGGCGAACAGGCGGTTTCTGTCCTCCAGTTTCTGTGTCATTTTGTTCCAGGGTTCGCTGACGCTGGTGAAATAGCCCCAGGTATGTTCGCTGAACATCATGAGGTTGTATTCGAGACTGTTCAATGCCTGTTCATCCATTTGATAGCCGGAACGCTTCAGTTCGAGAAGCTGATGATACCTGCGGCGTGTCTCTTTGTATGTGGCGACACTCGCCGGGGTTGAAGCGAATCCGTCGCTTCACCAGTCATTCCAGTCGCCTTTATAGGTTTCCAGGGGGAGTTCCTTGGCTTCTAAGATGTCGAAGAAGTCATTGATACCCACCAGTTCGATCTCCATATCTGTAAACCGTTCGTTGAAAGCCTTTATGCTCTCCATTATATGGGCGTTGGGAGGTGCATTATCGACGAGCAGGCCCTTCGTCATAAGCGGGAGAAAATCATAGCTGTACCCCTGCTGTCGCAAAGACTCGAGGTAGTCATCCAACCAGTCTTTGGCCTTATCGAGCTGCTGTTCATTAATCACGGCCTTGGTGGTCGGATTGTTATTTTCATCAAAGTCGGCATATACATCAGGCATCAATCCGGAGACATTCCCCTGATTGTAAACATCCCCGTGCCAGACGAGAATGCGTTTGCCAGACGGGCTCTCCCAGTAGAACGGGAAGTGTTTCTTCTGGAACGGCACAAAACCATGATGGTTATGGATGCAGGTGTAGAAACGATGAATGCCGGCATCAGACATTGCATCGACATATCCCTGAGACCAGCCATTGATATCCATCGACAGAGCGCTGTCCAGGCGTATACCGTTTTCATCCGCGAATGTCCTCGCCCGCTTCAGATACTTCGCAAGGATGTTATAATCGACGAGGTCTGTCAGATTCAGATAGTTGCCGGCCAGCTGGATATGCCTCGATGAATCGCTTTTAACAGACGCTCTTTCCAGGACTTGTCTGTATGTTCCAGAAACCGTTCCAGAATCCAGAATGTCTCATTATTCCAGACAAAGCCCTCCCATTCTTTTCTACCTTGCGCGATCGCTTCACTGATCTTGACCGCCTGTTTCAAATAATCCACATGATACTTGATCAGTTTCTCTTGCCTATCGGTATAACCGATGTCCGTGTGGGTCTGATGCATCAGATAAATCTTCAAGAACAATCAATCCTCACTCTTTGCATTCTTTTCCCGAAACTCTTTCGGGCTCATGTTCTCATATTTCTTGAACAGTGAATAAAAGTTGATTTCATTGTTATAGCCGCACTCCAGGGCAATATCCTTGATAGGCTTGCGTGTCGTGATGAGAAAATGCTTGCCGAGTCCGAGACGGAACTGGGTGATATATTCGTAAGGCGGCATGCCGACTTCCTTTTTGAAAAGCCGGGAGAAATGATAGACGCTATAGCCGACAAATTCACTTAAGTCTTCCAGGGTGATTTTTCCGCTGACATTCTGTTCAATATAGAAAAGCGCCTGGATGATCGCATAGCTCTGCGGTATATCGACCTCGTTGCCGTAATAGCGTCTGGAATACATCTCGACCAGAATGGCCTCTAGGTTCAAAGACACATACGCATCGTTCTGGATATCATAACTCGATAATTCCTTGAGACGTACAAAAAACATCACAATGTTGGAAAAATCGAAGATAGATCTTCCGTAGTCCTGCTCATCAATCAACACATCTATATAGTCAGGCGCCAGCTTCCCATCGAAAGAAACAGTGTAGAGTTCACAATCGGAAGAGGACATTTTCATGGGTGTCTGCTTCTTGACAAGCAGCAAGTCATTCTTGGAGAGCGTGAAGACCCCCCTGTTCAAGGTGACAAAAAGTGACCCCTTGGTCACATAGAACAGATAAAAGTTGTCGCCAGTATGATGTTCCAGAGAATATTCCTTATTGATTCTGGTTTGATAAAAGGAGGTATAGTAAAAAAGACTCTTGCGGGCGAACTCTTCAGGTTCATTGATACGCTTCAATAAAACATCTACAGAACTGTTCTCGTACATCACGCACCTCCTGACCCCATCTTCCATTATAATTCCCCTTATGAATATTTACAATATAACACGACATTCAGGCAAGAATAGTTAATTTTTCGCAATTATATACAGTTTCATTTCCCCAACGACTCGGATATAATAGGATGTGAAATCCTACGAAAGGGGCGCTTGATATGTACATCGGCATCGATGGTGGCGGAACAAAGACCAAGGCCATGCTTCTGGATGAGCATCTGAATCTCATCCACACTGAGGAGGCAGGACCATCGTCTATTCGGACTGTGTCCATCGAAGAGAGCCTGAAAAATATCCACACTTGTATAGACCGGTGTGCGGAGAAGGCGAAAAAAGCATAGAAAGCGTCTTCGCCGGTCTAGGTGATGTTGCAGGCAAGGACGATGAAACCTACATGGTTGAATGCTTGAAAGAGAATAAACATCTAAGCAATGCGATGGTCAAAGTCAAAAATGATGTCTATAATGCTCATAACGGAGCGCTTGAAGGAGAACCCGGGATTGCTTTGATCATCGGCACCGGCAGTGTGGCATTCGGCGTCGATGAAGCGGGGAATGCACATCGCGCAGGTGGATATTCCTATAAAGAGGGAGACCTCGGCAGTGCCTATGGACTCGGTTCCCTGGCCATGGCTTATATGGGTAAGGCCTATGATGGCCGCGTAGAGGGCAGTGCTCTTACAGAAAGGCTGCTCGAATACTTTTCGATCAACAGCTTCTTCGATATGGTGCTCATGTATGAAGAATACTATACAAGACGTACATCCGTCGCCAGCCTGGGTAAGATTGTCACGTCCTATGCGGAGCATGCCGACCCTGTCGCTCTGGACATCATTGAAACTTCTACTGATGAGATGATGCTCATGATCAAGGGTATTGACAAAAAACTCGACCTTAAAAACAAAGCTATAGCCATCAGTGGATCGCTGGGACAATCCCAGGGCATATACCGCAAGCGACTGTTGGAAAAGATCGAGGATTATGATGATGCTTATGCTATGTTCAACGCAAAAAAAGACCCCGCTTTCGGCGCTGCGCTACTGGCAAGGGACTTGGCAGGATGACTCAGTAAGAAAGCATCCCGGAACATCCTCTTTAAAAAAAGCATTCTAGGAATGCTTTTTTTATCTTTATGACTGCTGAGTGATGAACGGAATGCGAGCCTATTTCAAGCGTTTTATGAATTTTACCGTCTCCGGGTCGACGACACCGTCCTTTTTCGCGCCCGAACCTACATGTACATGAGTGATACCGGTCTTTTCGCAGAATTGCTCGATATTCTCGGGTTTAAGGCCGGCGCCTGCAAGACATTCAATACCCGCGGATTCCACAACTCCTCGGACATCACGTATAGCATCCATTCCGGCGATGGCATCGTCCGCTCCGCCGGAAGTGAGCAGTGTATCGATGTCATAATCGAGCAGGGTCCTGACAGCTTTTTCATAATTTTTAGCGCTGTCTAAAGCTCTGTGGAAGGTAAGTTTGAGCCCGCCTTTCCTGTCGATGATTTTTTGCAGGGTTTCTTCATCAATACCACCGTCTTCATTGAGACCGCCAAACACAATGCCGGCTGCACTAGTGGCTTTGATTGTCCCCAGATCCCTCAACATGACAGTGATATCATCCTCGTCATACACAAATGATTCAGCGTGTGTCCTGAGCATGACCTGTACAGGGATGTCGACCGCTTTGGTCACTTGATCGATCAGCCCGAGCGAAGGCGTCATACCGCCTTCTTTACGTCCGCTGAGAAGCTCGAGGCGGTCAGCTCCCCCTTGTGCTGCGGCCTTAGCTTCACTGACACTCGTCACTACTATTTCTACAAACATATCCTCACCTCAGTTCAAGAATATCAGAACACTTCCATTTTCACAATTATTCCAAGTCAAAAATAAATCTTTGAAGCTCAAGGCAATTGACATTCAATGCAAGCGCTTGTACAATAATGAGTGAACAAACTGATTTTTCAGTCAGTTAAAAATTTTAAGGAGGTCTGTTTCATGGAAGGTGTCAAAAACGTCTTGTCGTACGTCCTAGGGTACTTGCAGAAGATCGGTAAGTCCCTGATGCTCCCTGTTGCGGTATTGCCCGCCGCCGCTATCTTGCTCGGTGTCGGTTACTGGATCTCCGAGGTAGTGGCTCCGGACAACATCGCAGCGGTATTCCTGCAAAGCGCAGGTAACGCCATCATCGGCTACATCCCGATCCTGTTCGCTGTCGGTGTCGCTTACGGTCTTTCCAAGAAGAAGGACGGCGCGGCCGCTCTTGCAGGACTGGTTGCGTACCTCGTCTTCATCACCATGCTTTCGCCAGGCACAGTCGACGGGCTTTTCGCAGCGGATTTCGGAGATCTCGAAGATGGTGTGCAGCTCGCATTTGAAAACCGTGAGAACGCATTCCTAGGTATCCTTTCCGGTATCATCGGCGGTCATACGTTCAACCGTTTCCGCGATGTCGAACTGCCCAAAGCGCTCGGCTTCTTCAGCGGAAAACGCGCTGTCGCCATCATGACCGCAGGCATCACCCTTGTCATTTCCATTCCGTTCTTCTGGATCTGGCCGGGTATCTTCAACGCGCTCACCAGCTTCGGCGTCACAATGGGTGACCTCGGACACTTCGGCGCCGGCGTCTACGGTTTCTTCAACCGTCTGCTGATTCCGCTCGGACTGCATCACGCACTCAATGCGGTGTTCTGGTTCGAAGGTTTCGGCATCGCCGACCTGGAGCTCTTCCTCGCACAAGCTGAAGAAGCAATCCCCGGCGAAACCGGACGCTACATGGCGGGTTACTTCCCCATCTTCATGTTCGGTCTCCCCGGTGCGGCGCTTGCCATGGTTCATACGGCCAAGCCTGAGAACAGAACCAGAGTCGCATCCATCATGTTCTCTGCCGCATTCGCATCCTTCTTCACCGGCATCACAGAACCCATCGAATTCTCCTTCCTCTTCGTCGCACCGCTTCTCTTCCTCGTACACGCAGTCTTCACCGGTATCTCCATGATCATCGCCTCAGCCATCCCAGCGATCTCCGGGTTCGGCTTCAGTGCAGGTGTCATCGACATGGGCCTTCAAGCCGCTAACCCGCTTGCCGAGAACTGGTGGGCACTTCTTATCATGGGTGCGATTTTCTTCCCCATCTACTACTTCTCATTCCGCTTCCTCATCGTCAAATTCGACATCCCCACACCGGGACGTCGTCAAAAGATGGGCGGCGCTGCAGAAGATATGAGCAATGAAGAGATCGCAGCCGAGATGCTCAAAGCCCTGGGCGGCAAAGCCAACATCACAGACTTCGACTACTGCGTGACACGCCTCCGCCTCAAGCTCGAGGATCCTGAGAAAGTCGACCGCGAAGCACTCAAGGAATACGGCGCTACCGATGTCATGGTCTCCGGCAAGAACGTACAGGTCATTGTCGGAACCGGCGCGCAATTCATCGCCGAAAAGATGGAAGCGCACGTCGAATAACACATGCGTTCCAAAGAAAATGAATGGGGGGAAGCCCTCCATTCATTTTTCTTTACGAACCGCCCTTTGTTCGATACTATATAGATAACGACCTGATAAATGAAAGGGTGACACTGCATGAAAACCAAAATCACCATGCCGATCAAAGGAGATTATACCGGCATTGACAAAACGCCGGACGATGCCTTCGCCAATAAAGGCATGGGCGATGGTTTCCTGATCACACCGGAAGAAGGAAAAGCCTACGCGCCCTTCTCGGGTAAGGTCAGCGTCATGTTCCCCACGGGGCACGCCGTTGGGTTGAAAAACGCAAGCGGTGTGGAGGTGCTGATTCACGTCGGCATCGACACGGTGAAACTGAAAGGTGAAGGTTTCACACAACACGTCAAACAAGGTGACCGAGTGAAAAAGGGCGACGTGCTTCTCGAGTTCGACATTGACTATATCAAGGAACAAGGCTACGACCCGGCGACCCCGCTTGTCTTCGTTGAAAAAGAGAAAGTGGAAATCCTCAAGAAAGAGACCGATACACGCGATACACTGAAACTATCCTTGAAGTGAGGTGATACCATGAACAAACGCATGCTGGACATCCGTCCAAGTGAAGCGGCGAAACTCTCCGGAAAGGATCTCATCGAGAGCATCAGGGCGGCTGAAGGGCGCAGCCTAGTCACTGAGGTCATCGCCCCGGCCCCGGCGCTCTTCCATGACGTGTCGAATGCGGAGCTCGCAACGAGCATGGGCGCGGACGTCCTCCTGTTGAACATGTACGATGTCGACAACCCGACACTGGCTGGTTTCGATACGGAGGATGCCATCCCAAAGACACTGGAGGCACGCACAGGACGCATCATCGGTATCAATCTGGAGCCTGTCTCGAGTGATGCGATGATGGAGGAGAAACGGGACGTCCCCAAGGGACAGCGCGCTACGGTCGAAAATGCCAGAAAGGCTTTCAGCCAGGGCGTCAAGCTGATCCTGCTAACAGGGAACCCCAAGACCGGCGTGACAAACCAAAGAATCAAGGAATCACTCAAGGCCATCAAGGAGGCGCTGGGCGACGACATTGTCCTTGCCGCGGGAAAAATGCACAGTTCCGGCATCGGTGGCGAGACCGCATCGACCATTGTCACTGAAGACGATGTCGATGACTTCCTGAAGACCGGCGCCGACATAATTCTCTTCCCGGCTCCGGGCACTGTGCCGGGCATTCATGAATCGTTATTATACCCTCTGGTGGAACGCGTACACAAAAAGGGCGCGCTCGCCATGAGCGCCATCGGCACGTCACAGGAGGGCGCGGATTCTGAGACCATCAAGACAATCGCCCTCGCCAGCAAACGCCTCGGCGTCGACTTGCATCATATCGGGGATGCCGGCTATTTCGGCATCGCTGTCCCGGAGAACATCACCACCTATTCCATAGTCATCCGCGGTGTCCGGCACACTTACCGGCGCATGGCCATGCGCGGATGAGAAGCTCCCATGCAGGGAGCTTTTTTACTTGCGTTTCGGGACATTTTTATTTATCCTGAATACCGCAGACATCTCACATGAAAGGGAAATTCTCATGCAAAGAAGCGACGTGTTCCACATCCCGAAATCACATATGGCCTACGCCGTCTCCACAACCACAATGGAGATACGCCTTAGAACCCGTAGACAATTCACATCCATCGAGCTGATCTTCGGCGACCCCTTCGCCAGGACAAAGGATGAGAAAGGCAACGTGATGTGGGAGGGCGCTCACCAAACGCACCCCATGAAAAAAGAAGCCGAGACCGACGGTGAAACGCACTACTTCATCCGTATCGACGTTCCTACCAAACGTGTGAAATACGGTTTCCTGATCGACGGACGCTATCTCTACGGACCAAGAAAGACAGTGGATGTAAGAAAGCATCCGGAAGAACGCTCGAACCGCGACAATCTCTTCGCGTTCCCCTACCTTTTAGAAGCGGACATATATCAAGCACCGGATTGGGTAAGGGATACAATCTGGTACTCGATCTTCCCCGACCGTTTCCGAAGGGAGGATGAACGCCTGAAATCCGAAGAAGGGAAGGCCTACGAGAACCGGGAGTTCTTCGGCGGCACCTTGAAGGGCATCACGGAGAAACTCGATTATATTCAGGACATCGGCGCGAACGCCATCTATCTGAACCCCGTCTTCCCCTCCTCGACAGCGCATCGATACGACATCACGGATTACTTCGGCATCGATGAGAGACTCGGCAGCGAGGAGGATTTCAGAGCGCTCGTCGAAACGGCGCATGAGAAGGGGATGCGCGTGATGCTCGATGCCGTGTTCAACCATGTATCCTACAAGCATCCGTTCTTTCAGGATGTTCTCAGCCGCGGCAAAGAGAGCCCTTATTACGATTGTTTCTATTTCAAGGAAGGGTTCGACCCCGGAAAGACACAGCGCGACCTTGAAAATAGGAAACGCTTCAAACCGCCTTATGAGAGTTTCGCCTTCTCCCCCTACATGCCCAAGGTCAACACGGATCACCCCATCATGCGCGAGCACTTTCTGAAAGTCGCCCGTTACTGGATCGAACACTATGATATCGATGGCTGGCGCCTTGATGTGGCCAATGAAGTATCACATGACTTCTGGCGGGCCTTCCGCAATACAGTGAAGGGAGCGAAGCCTGAGTGCTTCATCGTCGGCGAGACCTGGGATAACGCCTACCCGTGGCTCACGGGCGACCAGCACGACAGCGCGATGGCCTACGACTACATGTTTCCGCTGCACGACTATTTCAAAAGCCAAGCATCAGGGCGAGGGGAAACGTTAAAAAACGCCATCAACGAAGTGCTTATCAACTATCCGAGGCACGTGATCGTCAATCTCTACACATTTCTGGACAATCACGACACGCCACGTATCCGACACATCATTCCTGGCATCGAACGCTTGAAACTCGCATATGTCTTGCTCTTCGCGCTTCCGGGAACCCCTTCAATCTATTATGGAGGGGAAATAGGCATGGAAGGAGGCAGGGACCCCGACAACCGCAGGGTCATGATGTGGAAGGAAGACAACCAGAACCGATCCCTGAAAGCCTTCTTTAAAACCTTCTCGACCCTGTACAGACAGGAGGCTGGTTTCAAAAGTCCTGATTTCAAGTGGGTCAGGGCGGAAGACGACATATTGGTATTCAAAAAGGAGGACCTTCTCTTCTTCATGAATACCGCCGAACATTCTATCGATTGTCCAACCGATGAAAGAGGCGAATTCTATGACCTCGAGCAGGGAACTGAAATACGCCTTGATGATGCCTTGACCCTACCCGGTACCTCCTACCGGATTCTAAAAGCCCTGTAGCACGACGTTTTTTCAATACATACTAAAATGCAATCAACACTTGGAAGCTCCAAGTCGTTGATTGCATTTTTTATTCTGCACGGACACAGAGACGCTCGTGATAGTAAAAACCATTCTGGAATGCATTCATTGAGAATTTAGAATGCATCATAGACGGTTTCAGATCAGTGTGTCCATTGTCCGTAATATATTCCCGGAAAAGCGAAAAATCACTCCGCTTCGCATATCAGGGGGATGCGATTGCGTGTTTTCAAGTTCCGGACACTGACACAGTTCTCAAGATGCAGCTCAGTGATATCCGGTGTCAGATAACCGTCTTTACATGGCTCCTCCTCCATGAGGTCCGTACTGAGGTATTTCTTGTTGTCATCCGGGAACAAAGAAACGACAACAGCGTCATTCCCCAAGCTCTCCTGAACCTTAAGAGCGCCGATGAAATTCGCCCCCGATGAAATACCGACACCCTGACCGAGCACCGAAGCGATTTTCTGCGCCATGAGGATGGCATCGCCATCATGCACATGCACAACATCATCAAGAGAGTCCAGATCCACTATATCAGGTATGAATTCATCGGAAATCCCCTGTATTCGGTGACTTCCTACTTTATAGCCTGTTGAAAGGGTCGGGGAACTCGCCGGTTCCAAGGGATGCACTCTGATACCGGGATGACGTTCCTTCAAGTACTGCCCCACTCCCATCACTGTGCCGCCAGTGCCGACGCCGGCGATGAAGGCGTCCGGAGCCACATCCAACGCTTCAAGTTGATAATGAATCTCAGGCCCCGTTGTCAGATAGTGTGCCCGACAGTTCGCATGATTGGAGAACTGACTGGGGAGAAAGCCTTTCGTCGCTTCAGCCTGGGCTTTTGATTTTTCAATACTTCCTTGGAAACCGCCCTCTTCACGGCTGACAAGCTCGACCTCGGCGCCGTAACTCTCAATCAACCGACGTCGTTCAGCGCTCATCCAATCCGGCATGAAAATCTTCACAGGATGGCCGAGGAAACGACCGACCGCCGCAAAGGAGATGCCGGCATTCCCGCTTGAGGCTTCATAGATGCCATCACCTGGTGACAACACTTCTTCCTGCATTGCCTTGTAAAGAATGAAGAGCGCCATTCGGTCCTTAACACTACCTGTCAGATTGTAGGATTCATGCTTGATGTAGACCGAACGCGGATTCCCCTTGTATTTGAATGAAATCTTGCTGAGGGGAGTCGCGCCGATAAGTTCGCAGACATGCTTGAGAGTCTGATACCTTGTTGCTTCGTGATCTGGCATCGCCATATTCTCCTTTTTAAAAGGATTATGCATCATGACAAATTCATGCAAGTTTTCGCGTCAGTGCGGCAATGTTCAAAACGCTGACAATAGTGATAAAAAGCGTCAACACCGCTGTGGTAATGGCTAGATATGTCGGTTGGACATCATAAGGGAAAATGGCACTCATCAAACGGTAAAGAAGTAAGGGCAGATACAGGGCCAGGAGGATATAGACGGTTTTCAGATGCAGTCTGATGTCGATTTCACTGGCCTCGAAATTGCGCTTGCTTAGCAGAAACAACGCAATCCCGATATGCATCGCCACAAGACAAGGAATGAACAACCAAGCTGGCACGATTTTTAAAAGCGCGATAAAAGGGAACGAGAGGATGTGCGCCAGAATGAAAAGACCGATGTCCTTATGGCTTCCCCGCTTAAACGTTTGCTTCTTCATGAGCTTGCTCTATTCTTTTATCGTAGTCTTCAGGCTTGTCCCCTTCGGGAAAGCCATTGACATAATGACAGGCTACGTGATGTCCTGAATCAATCTCGACCTGCGGCACCGGAATTGTTCTACACCCTTGCATAGCATATGGACAACGCTGGTAGAACCTACAGCCCTTGGGAGGGTCGATGGGGCTGGGGATATCCCCTTTCAATACTACCAGTTCCCTCTCTTCTTCCACGTTCGTATCCAGGACCGCACTCAACAGCGCATGTGTATACGGATGTTTCGCATGATCGAAGATATGCTCACTGCGACCTGATTCCATCACCTTCCCCAGATACATGACCACGATGCGGTCGCAGATGTTCTTCACCATGGCGAGATTGTGGGATATCAAGACATAGGTTATATCCATGCGTTCCTGGATATCCTGTAAAAGATTCAGAATTTGTGCGTGCACGGATACGTCGAGCGCAGCGACAGGCTCATCACATACCAGAAAATCCGGATTGAGGATGATCGAGCGCGCAATCGCTATGCGCTGCTGCTGCCCGCCGGAAAAGTCAGAAGGGTGACGATGCATGTCATCCTTGGAGAGTCCAACCAGTTCCAATAGTTCTCCGACGCGCTCGACCATCTCCTCTTCTGTTGCGGATTTGCTGATGATCATTGGTTCGGCGATGACCTGGAACACTGTGAAACGAGGATTCAAGGAGGAATACGGGTCTTGAAAGATCATCTGCATATCCCGTCTTATACTCTTGAATTCTTTGCGGGAAAGGTCAAAAAGCTTTTTTCCTTTAAAAGTCACCTCGCCGACGGATGGCTTTACGATGCCGAGCATTGTATTGGCAAGAGTTGATTTTCCACATCCCGATTCACCGACGATGCCAAAGGTTTCACCGGGAAAGACTGAAAAGGAGACATCGCTCACCGCCTGCAGACGCTTTTTCGGAAGAAACGGAATACCGCCTTTCACAGGGAAATCGACAGTGATATTCTCTAATGTGATTATAGGGTCTTTATTCATGTCATTGCCTCCTCTCTTTCCATATTCCGCGGATGCCAGCAGCGCACTTCGCTTTCATCATTGATTGCTGAGAGCGGTGGCATTTCCTTTTTGCATTTTTCGGTTGCGTGATTGCATCGTGGATGGAAATAGCATCCTTCCGGTTTGCGCATGGGATGTGGAACAGTACCGGGTATTTGTTCAAAACCGCTCTCTTCATCGGATAATTTGGGAACTGAATTAAGCAGGCCTATACTATAGGGATGATGAGGTTTTTCAAACAATTGCCTGAGGCTTGCTTTCTCCACAATCTTGCCGGAATACATGACATATACTTTATCTGCAAGGTTGGACACCACGCTCAAGTCGTGAGTTACAAGCAGCAAGGAAACGTCATGACTCTTCTGCAGGTTTCTTAGCTCGTTCAACACCTGGGCCTGAATGGTCACATCTAAAGATGTGGTCGGTTCATCGGCGAGAATGAGTTTAGGCATGCAGGCGAAGGCCATGGCAAGCAAAACGCGCTGACGCATGCCGCCCGATAATTCATGCGGATAATTCTTCGCCCGGGAGGCCGGTTCCGGAACCCCCACCAATTCCAACGCTTTCACTGTCTCCCTGCGCGCTTCTTTTTTGTCCATGTCATGATGTCTCAGAAATATCTCAGCTATCTGCTTCCCGCATGTGATAACGGGATTCAAGGCCTCCATAGCATCCTGGAAGATCATAGCCATCTCCTTGCCGCGGACCTTGCGCATCTCTGATTCCGAAAAATCCTTGATATCCTTTCCACCAAAATACAATTCATCCACGCGCGTCAATGCCGGCGGAGAGTCGATGAGCTTCATGATCGATCGCGATGTAACACTCTTACCACAGCCCGACTCACCGACGAGCGCGACGCATTCCCCTTTCTCAATGTCGATGTCGACGCCTTCCACAGCCCGGATGATGCCTCGACCGCTTGGAAAGATGACTTTGAGCTTGCGCATTCTAAGTGTCGGTTCTTCCATATTAAACATCCTCCCAGGAGTGCGCCGAAGGCTGCGGCGCTACGGCGCCGGTCTTTTGTCTGTCCTCTTCATCCATTGAATCGAACACTTTCTCAACATAACTGCTATCCAGACTCTTGAAAATCTTGAAAATTCCGGCTGACGCCTGCATTTTGGGATTCAGAATTTCTTCAAGCACGATGCCGATGCGCATGAAAGAAAATACTGCGAGGAATATGCCGATACCCGGTGCAATGATCCACCACCATGCGCCGAAGAGCAATGCGCCTCCTTCTTGGGCTTGAGCCAGCATACGCCCCCAGCTGATAGCGGTCGGGTCGCCGAGGCCAAGAAAGCTCAGCCCTGCCTCAGCCACCATGATACCGGCTGTGGATAATGCCGTGCTCATGATGAGAAGATGAGAAGTGCCGGGGAGAATATGCTTGATCATTATACGCCAGCGGCTTGCTCCGGCTAGTTCAGCGGCACGCACATAGTTGCTGTTCTTGATTACAAGAACGAGGGACCGTATCGTACGTGCAAGACCGCCCCAGCCCAAAAAGACGAAAATCAGAATGATAATCCAATAATCCCTTCCTAATACATTGGTAAGCACAATGACCAACGGTAGTGAAGGAATCACTAGCAATACATCGACGGCACGCATGATGAGGTTGTCGACAAAACCACCTATATACCCCGAAGTAACGCCAAGTATCGCTCCGACCATCGCAATAGAAAGGCCTGAAGTGATGCCGACAACCAAGGACACACGGGTTCCATATACCAACATGCTGAATATGTCCTGACCTGTGTTGATAGTTGTCCCGAGCGGATGCTGGAGGCGGGGAGACAATCCCTTCTCCGCCCTCTCGGTAATATCATATGGATCGAACGGAGCAATAATGGGGGCGAACAAGGCGACAAGTACCAGGAAGGTGACGACGCTCAAGCCTATTTTTCCTTTCGGATGCGCCCACAGCCTCTTGATGAAATAAACAAGGCCTTGAATTCGCCGTTTCATTTGTCTTTTGATCCGGATGTGCAATGCATCCTGTCTTTTCTTCATCGCTTCTCACCCACCGTCACGCGAGGATCGAGCAGGACATAGACGAGGTCCGTGACAAGAATCGCTAGAATCGTGAAAGCGGATAACAGCAACATGATTGCCATCATAAGGGGGTAGTCATTCATCTCGTTCGCCTCAAGGAACAATGTCCCCATGCCATGCCAGTTAAAAATCTGTTCAATGACAACCTGACCTCCCAGCAAGCCACCGATACTGAAACCGAGGCTTGTTACGATAGGCAGGAGTGAATTCCTCAAGGTGTGTTTATAACGAATGGAACGCTGTGGAAGTCCTTTGGCCCTCGCGGTAACAATATAGTCCTCATTGGTGACCGCTATCACGGCGTTCCTGGTGGTCTGTGCATAGCCGATGATACTACCGAAGGACATGCTTATAATCGGCAGCGCCGCATTGCGGGCAAGCATCTGAAGCCCGTCCAGACTGAAGCTGAAATCACCGACAAGGTTAGGATTCGTATACGCGGGGAATATTTCAAATTCAAAACCCAGATAGAATGACAGAATCAAGGCAATGAAAAAGGCGGGCAATGCCGTCATGATCGTCGACATGTTGAGCAGGGTGGTATCCTGCCACCTGCCTCGTTTTGTTGCTGCGAACACCCCGAACAATATGCCACCTATCAGCCCCAGTACCAGTGTGGTCGCTGACAATGTGAGTGTCCACGGGAGTCTGTCGGCAATCAGACCTGTCACAGCTGGATTGCCGCTTCTAAAGGACGTGCCGAAATCCCCCTGGGCGACGTCACCTAGATAATTGAGATATTGTTCCGGGGTGGAGACGTCGAACCCATACTCTTCACGAGTGAGTTGCTTTATGACTTCATACTCGGCATCGCTCATATTCCCCTGCGGAGGATAATATCGTTCAGCCGGATCGTCCACGCCAATACGCGGAATGAAGAAATTAAGCGTGGTTACGACGAACAATATGAAAACGGAATACAGGATTCTTTTTATGACATAACCTTTTTTCATGCATTCACCTACTCTTCCAACCATTCAAGGTTTTCAAGCGTATCGGTGTTCATCAAGTTCGCGCCAATGACCTCTTGATAGCCGATATATCGATCGTCACGCGCAACTGAAAGAATACCCCGTCTATAAACAGGAATCTTGTAGTACTGTTCAGCGATGAGAGGCTGAATCTCCTCTATCAATTCATATTTCTCGAAAAGATTCAAGGTGCCTCTCATCTCCCGGATGATGGATGTAAGTTCTTCATTCTGTAGCCGTCCGTAGTTAGATGTAGCTCCCAGATTCACAAAATGCGATTCATACATGATATCGATGTTCTCCAGAGAAAAGATGCATCCCTGCAAAGTCATATCAAAACGGCTGTGATAGAGAAATGTCCGCTCGGGCCTGGCGCCCTGCATTTCGAAACGGACATCAATGCCTATGTCGGCAAAGAGAACTTGCAGATAGGAGACGGTGTCCTGCTGCCCTGGATGGCCGAGAATTTCATACGTTATGCGGTCGCCATCAAGCAAACGATAGCCGCTGTCGTCCTTCTCCGGAACAATGTCGTCCAATATATCGTTCGCCTTCTCTATGCGCTCTTCCCTGTCCTCAGGGAGTTTCGAAGCGTCGGGATTATAAAAATCCTCCATGTGCTCGTGCATGAGGCCTGGACTCACTGCACCACCGGCCCCCTCTAAAACATTGTCTATGAGATACTCCTGGTCTATGGCCAGCGCTATCGCCTTGCGGAAATCCCTGTCAGTCAAAAGCTTCCGTTCGGGGGTGAGCTCTGAATCAACGGGATTCACATTCAACACCAGTGTTTCAATGGCACTGCTCGGTGACTGGCCGAGAACAATGTTCTCTTCATCTTCAAAGAGCCTTCTGTATTCCGGTGGTACTGATTCATCGAGAATGTCAATATGACCTTTCAGGAGTGAATATATACCAACGTTCACCTCCTGATAAAGAATGTAGCGGATTGTCTCGGGCGTATAGAGCGGTCCGCCATCATCTCCTCTGAGATGGTACTCATCCCTTCTGTCGAGGACAATCTGTTGAGAGCCGCTCTCTTCAGCATCCAGTTCCCAGGGGCCGCTCCCTACAGGATTCTTGTACTGTTCCAGCAATTCACCATCAGGGTTGGAGTGATTCAGTGGATTATCCTCACATATGATGGGCTCCCAGATGTGCTCCGGCAAAATAAGCATCGATGTGAACAAGCTGGTCACGGCACCAAGTATCTTGTCGACATGCAGATACATCACCGTATCCTTGTCCTCTTCGGGAATATCATAGCCGGCATCTTCCGCTCCGCGCTCATAAGTGAATATCCCCTGATTGATCAGCTCTCCCTCATCATACTCATGTTGAAGGTCGGCGGTCCAGGCCAACGCTCCTGCGTGATTGGAAACCGCATGGTTCGAACCCACATCGAGGGAGAAATAGATATCCTCCACCGTCAACGGCTCACCATCGCTCCAGGTCACATCATCATGCAGTGTGATTTTAACCGGAATATAATCTTTCTCCGGCGTATCATATATTTCGGCGAGTTGCTCGTAATCATGCTCACCATCCTCTGTAAGCAGAGGGTCGTTATTGTCATCGACGTAATACCATTCCTTGCCTATAAGCGGGTCGAATTCACCCGTCTCGGTATCATAGCTGAAAAGCGTGTTGTAGATCATGCTGGAAACAGTCGGCGCCAACCCTTCCCTTGAGAGCCAAGGCATGAAAGAATCGGGAAAGGAGTCTTCACGCCGCCCCACATATAGTGTATTGGTATCATCCGTGCGACGAGGGTAGTCGCCGCCACCACAGGCGACGAGTGCAAGCGTCAAAAAGGTGAGTACGCACAGAATCATCAGTTTCTTAAACATTGTTGATCACCTCTGAATGAGTAACCCCTTGTTCAGAGGATAGGAGTGAAGGCGTTCGCACATCCTCTAGAACAAGGGGATAGAACCTCACATCATTTTGTAAGTCCGAAACCGTATTCTTCATCATCGATGTTGAATGTCATGTTGAGGCCAGTTTCACTGATCATACCAGTGTGAATATCGTTAAGCACCAGTTCATTCCCGTCAATCTCGAAATCGCCGTCTTCTTCATGGAACACCTCGTCAGCTTCATCAATGATGGCAAGAGCGAAGGTCCCGTCACCTTCAAGTTCAAGTGTCACATGGTGCTCTACATCATCCAATTCACCTGATGCTTTAAATTCACCTTGTACATGCTCGGAATAGAATGTCTCCTCGCTGCGCATATCGACCTGACTGGAAAGAAGAAACTCACCGCTCACTGCGTACTGTGTATAATCGCCACTGAATTCAAGCTCGTCTTCATCTGTCTCATAGGAAATTTCTCCATCTTCGACAGAATAGGTACCCTCTTCATGAATTATGTCTTCCTCATCCTCCGCTACATTTTCAGCTACATAGATGTAATCATTGAAATGCCCCATGATGAGCGTTGCAGTAGTATCATACATCACAGTGCCTTCCATCTCACGATAGGCAGCGGCGTGATATACACCGGCATACTCAGAGGATGTGGTCGTCTCGAGTGTCTGGGTCTCTCTTGAGGCCATGTCCGAAGCTTGTATGGGAACCTCTATTTCATCCTCTTCGATACTGCCTTCTACAGGATCCTCATCCTCAGGGTCCAGTTCAATGGTTCCGGCGTCCTCATCGATGGTATAATCGCCGACCTCTTCATAAGAGTGCGCCGCGCCACCCATGACGAAGAGGCTCCTGAATGAATAGACACCGCCTGTCATAAGTTCAATCGCATAGTGATACTCAATCTCGCCACCCATCGCTTCGACGGTGTGGGAACCGCCGTAATGTCCGAGGTACTCTTCATAACGAATCATAATCGCCATCAGGTGATGGGTTACATCGGGGTCGATATCACATTCATGTTCATACATGATGTTCGCCTCTCCATAAGGCATGGTGCTGGTAAAACGCAGATTCCCGTCCTCTACAACAAATGTGGAAGTCACCGGATCCTCATGCGTCCCTTCGTCATAAACCATCATGTACTCTTCATCGTCCGTCTCACGGACTTCTCCGGTATTGCGTGTGTCCTCGAACTCACTGTCAGACGCAAAAGTGAATGTGCCGTCTTCCTCAATACGAAGATAGACAATCAAGGGCATGCCCAAATCCTCGATATCGATTTCGTACTCACCGGCATGCTCAAAGGGCTCCTCTTCCGGATCTTCACCATTGCAGGCTACAATGCCGAATGACAGGAAGGCCAAGAGCATCAGCACTCCAAAACATTTGAAATTCATCAAAATCTCCTCTTCTCCTATTTTTTTATATACAATGTGATAACACATCGAAGTACAGAAAAATCGACTTTTGGGGTCAATCCACTCTCAAACTGAAGGGTGATTTTTTGAAAAGCCACAATAGGAGATTTAAGGATGAGAGATAGTTGTATACTCAAATTGTATCGTTGTATGCTCAATGTGTCAATGTGTCATATACACGCTTTTTTGTTTTCCCTCCGAACAGCATAGTTTTTTAAGTGAAATTCATGTTTAAAAGCTACCTAATGACTACAACTGCGGGATTTCATTTGACCCTGGCATAATGATGTGATAAAATGACAGTGTGTCATAAAAAGAGAACCCTGGGAGGATGAAATCATGAGAACCGCTGAAGCTTTTTTTAATTGGGCATTCAAGACTCGAGCGAACACAGTCATGAAACTTCGCGAAGGCGAAGATATGACAAAAGAGAAAATTTTCCTGAGTTTCTGTTCACACACTCCGGCATTTGTGTCACATGGTCCCGAGGGGCTCAACGCTTCAGTCAAGGGTGTCGGATTTTTACCCAAGGATGAATATCTTGAAGAGACACTAGAGGCCTATCTTGAGCATATCGATAGCTATGACGGCGATGATAAGGCCTACAGCAAGCGTGGCCTTGAAATCCTAACCAAGTACATGTACGACCCCGATGTACGCCATCGTATTGATTTCACCAAGATGGGGAGCCTTGAAATGGCCAAGAAGCACAGCTGGGCCAACTACAAGGAAAACCGGGAAGCCACGTTAATCTTCTATCAACCACCGATGGTCTCCTACGAGGTTCGCGGTAAAATCGAGATCTACGACGAAAAAGAATCAAAAAAGCAGGAACTCTACCAGCAATTCATCAATGCGCAGCACGATGTCTATCATCGCCCGAACAAAGCACGCTGGAAGGAAAACCCCGCCTATATATTCCGGATCGAGGAAATATACGATAACTCCGCCTCTAAAGACGGATTCGGCACAAAACTCGAGTTCCCCTACTGATTGATACCAACCGGTCGGTTGTCCTTGCCCCCCTTCCCCTTGCCCGCATGCATGCGGGCTTTTTTTCATGCGGACACCATAACAAAAGATCTCCCGCGCAGCTGCGCGGGAGATCAGGGCCTTTCACAAACTATAATGCTTGTTGATCAAGGCATGAACGCCACGTCGATCTCCTCAGGGGATGTGTAGACAAGCTGAGGACCGTCGTGCCAGCCGAGAATCATACCGTTGACCATCACATTCTGTCCTTCCTCGAAGGAAAGCAGATGATCTTTCGCCCCTTCGTCGTCAAGGCTGGCATCATAACGCACTTCGACGAGTTCATCGATATATGCCATGCCTTCTAGCCATTGAAGTGTCAGAATCACATTGCCCTCATCATCCTCTTCAACACTGTCGACGCTCGGCATGAACATATCGACTCGATGTCCCTGGAAGGCGATCATTTCGTCTTCATCGGTAATATCGGCCTCCTGGATGCTCTTGACTGGAGGAAGATCAAAGTTTGATTCAATGACTGAGATATCATCGAGGGAATCGACTTGACGGAGACCTTCATATTCCGCTCTCTGTCCTTCGACGACAATGAAATCACCGACATTCAGATCATTGAAATAATCCTCGTCATCATCAACAACATTAATAGCGCCGGTCGCGTCCTCGATATAAAAGGTGCGGTCGTCAACAATCGCTGTGACTATACCGTTGACTTCAACTGCTTCCTCATCGTCTGCGGCGATCGCCTCCGCGATAGTCATATCGGCTTCCCCGACAGCAATCGATGCAGTATGGACCGTGTCATCGATGACTTCTTCAGTTTCTGCGTCGATGAGTTTCATCTCAATCTCATAGGCCCCCATGGCACTGAAGTTCACTGTCCATTCGGTCATCTCTGAATAGTCGGTGTCAAGGTCAAAACCATCGGAAGGACCCCAGTAGCCTTCATCCGTGAACGAGTATGTCTCACCTTCACTATCCTCGGCGGTGAAAGTGACCTCTCCGCCCTCGGGCGCACTGGATTCAAATCTGAACCTGACATTCTCGCGGCCCTTGTAGCCTTCCTCATCCGTAACCAAGGCCACATCGACCGCAGTGTCCTCGTCGACATTGATAGTCACAGGGATTTCTGCATCGAACCCATAGACTGAATAATACGGAATGACATCGACTGTAACGGTCTCTTCGATTCCGGCGATCACTTCTTCGGTATCCGCATCTATCAGCGACATGGTGATATCGAATTCACCGGCTCCGGAGAACTCAAGGGTCCACTCGGTCGTCTCATCATAATCGGCAGGTAGTTCAAAGCCTTCCGAGGGCCCCCAGTACCCATCATTCGTGAAAGTATGCGTTTCTCCCTCGCTGTCGGTCGCGGAGTAATCGACCTCGAGACCTGACATCATCGGCACTGACGTCTCGATTCTGAACCGCACATCATCATAGCCTTCCGGGCCTTCAAGATCAGTAGCGAACGTCACATCGAAATCAATCGCTTCGCCAGCCACCACAGGATCCTCCATGTCCACATCGAACGTATAGGTCGAATGGTTCACGACATCCTCGACATAGAGCGTGGTGTCCTCCATGACCACCTCTTCATCCGCAGGCTCTTCGTACGCTTCATCAAGATACCAGTCCTCTTCATAAGGAGACTCCCCGAGTGTTTCACCCTTCATGAAGGTGTTTGGTTTCTCGGTAAGATCCGCAAAGACGACGGTCACTTCCACTGAGAGGGTCCCCTGGGCCACTTCCTTGATCCAGGTCGCTTCATCCTCATCGTATCCGGGATAGTGTTCAAGATAGGTTTCGAACGCACTCAATCCGTCTTCGCCATCTTCACCGTCCGCTCCATCTTCGCCATCTTCGCCGGCTGGGCCTTGCGGACCTTCTTCACCATCTTCACCGTCCGCTCCGTCTTCGCCATCTTCGCCGTCTTCACCGTCTTCACCAGCAGGGCCTTCGAGTTCTTCGAGCGCGATGAGCTGTGTCCATTCATCCTCGCCCTCATAACGCCATTCGATGTGCTCATCCGTTGTCTGGAATTCGATCTCGCGCTCTTCAGGCTCACATCCCGCCATCAGGACGAACATGAAGACAAACGTCGCGACAATCACTGTTCTTTTAACCATAGCCATAATGTTCGGTGCCTAAGCACCTCGATCCTCCTTTTTTATTTTTTCCTATCCGTCGGATAGGTGGATAACGCTACGAATCTTCAACAGGGACCGCCTTGAGATATCCCTCTTCATGTTCATAAGGAAGATCAAAAGTTTCCAGATATCTCAAATCGGAAGTGAATACCAGTGTCCCTTCAGACAGTACAAAAGTCGTGTCCTTGTCACGCTCATCATAAACCATCCTGTACGCTTCGTCGCCATCCTCGATGACTTCTCCGGTGTTGACCACATCGCTGCACGCTTCATCCCTTGCGAGCGTGAACTGAGAGTTCGAATCGATATTCAGATATATCACTATTGCCATGCCTGCATCCTCCAGATCTATCGCAAACGCCCCTTCATAGGGAAGCACTTCCTCCCATCTTGCATGCAGGGTGATATCTTCAGCCGGCATCGTGTCATAATCGAAGGGGGTTTCATACGCCGCGTCCATATACCATCCAGCGAATTCGTGGCATTCCTTTTCAGGCGCTTCGGGAAGAGTGATGGATGCTTCAAAGTCAACCTCGAGCGCATCTATCCTTGTCCCGCCGTGGGTATTGAAATCTATTGAATAGGACTCGAGCGCCCATTTCGCGTAAAGCGTGACATCCTCATCCGGCATGACATCGAAAGTGAAAGGCTCCTCAAAGGTCTCGTCAGTGTACCATCCCTCGAAGGAATGCCCTTCCTTGCTCGGGGCTTCAGGCGGTTCCAGTTCCTCTCCGTAATCAGCGACAACGTCCTCGACCTCGCTCCCGCCATAGGTTTCAAAATGAAGGACATACCCTATGGCCTCCCATCTTGCATGCAGGGTTATGTCTTCGCCGGGCATCGTCGAGAAAACGAAAGGCGTCTCATAGGATTCGTCCTCGTACCATCCTTCGAACTGATAGCCTTCACGCGTAGGTTCACCGGGCGGGTCGATCTCCGATTCATAATGCGTTTCGATGGTCTCTACTTCGCTGCCGCTGTGGGTCTTGAAAACAATACAATATGTCACAGGCTCGAAGCCTGCATGAACTTCCACATCCTCTGTAACGGCTTCGTTGAAATCGAAGGTCTCTATGGCATCGGGGCAGGTGAACCATCCCGTGAAGTCATGATGGTCCCGTTCAGGACCGGATATGGCCTCGACATACTCCCCGTCACCGACCTCGATCGTTTCAAGAACTTCATCGCCATCATAGAACGTCACCTCGTAGGTCGTCTCTTCACATGCTGAAAGCAGCGCTGAACTTACAACCACAACAATAATCGCTAACCACTTCATATCCTCACTCCTCAGGACAAATGAAAAAAAGCATGCTAAAGACTGCATGCTTGACTGAATGGTGTCATCAAAAGACTCAGGCGGGAAATGTAATGATACATACCAACACCCCCGTTTTGTATGACACAATGACACATCGTAATTATATTATAAACAATCAACGGAAAAAATCAAACATTTAAATGAATAAATGACGGGAAAATTAATGGCAGGCACAAAAAAAGGCGAAAGTAAAAGAGATATGACATTTTGTCAAAAAAATGTTTTATAATTGCAAAGCATTGTTAGTCTTTTTTTAAAAAAATACGCCTGGCAGTGAGGCGTATTCTTTCTAGTCGTCACCATTCTTCTCGAATATGTAAGGGGTGACATCCGGCGTCATATCCTGCGGCGGGGGCCTACCCTCCATGAAGTCATAAGGGGTCGGCGCCTCTTGTTCTTCTTTTTCTAACCGTTCGAGGGCGTCATCGATGGATGTTTTTCTGCCTTCTCTTTGCAGGGTGTCTTCAAGCTTCTGTCTCAGTTTCGTGGCTCGGCGCTCTTCAAGATATCTGATCGCATTGGAGAGGACTTCAATCTCCCCGAGCATCACGAGCGTCTTTTCCGTGCGGGTGATTCCGGTGTAGATGAGCTTGCGCTTCAAGAGGATGCTGTGGCGCTTGAAGAGAGGGAACACCACGACACTGTACTCGCTCCCCTGGGATTTATGGACACTCATCGCGTAGGCATGCGTGAGATTCTTGAGATCGGCGTATCTATAGGTGACCTCGTTGCCCATGAAGGAGACGATCACCTCGCTGCTTGTATCGTCGATGCCGACGATGACACCCTGGTCCCCGTTCATCACGTTATCCTCCGGCTGGTTGATGAGTTGAAGGACCTTGTCACCGATCCTGAATGTCCTTTCGCCATGGTCTATCGCTTTCTCCGTGTTCGGGTTGTACTTGCTCTGCAGGAAGCGGTTGGTCTCATGGATGCCGACAGGCCCCTTGTACATGGGGATGAGAACCTGTATGTCCTCATGAAGGTCGTAACCCTTGTCCAAAAAGTAGTCGATGATGCCTCCAAGACGTTCGTGAAAACGTTCCGGACGTTCCTTGAAGATATAGCGGTCGGGAAAAGTCTTCAACAGATCATCCGGAAGGCCTCCATCCCTTACATGCCTCGCAAGATCGACGACCTTCGACTCTCGCGCCTGGCGATGGATATCATGGAGCGTGATGGTCGCCAGCAGGCCGCTGTCGATGATATCCTTGAGCACCTGCCCCGGTCCGACGGAGGGAAGCTGGGCCTCATCCCCGACAATCACAAGCCGCGCCTCGTCGGGAAGGCTTCTGAAAAGATGCGCCGCTAGGGAGATGTCGATCATGGAGGCTTCATCGATGATGAACAGACTGCCGGGCTTCGGCGCTGTCTCATCATGCGCGAAGCTGCCGTCGTAACCATAACCCAAAAAGCGATGTATGGTGCATGCGTAGGCGCCGGTGGTTTCATTCATACGCTTCGCCGCGCGCCCCGTCGGAGCGATCAGGTGGATGTCGCTCTCTTCATCGTAGCGAGGCCCTTCATAATCGAAATATCGCCGCGCGACCTCAACGATGCCTTCGATCACCGTCGTCTTCCCTGTACCCGGACCCCCGGTGAGCACGATGGCCTGATGAGAAAGCGCGGCCTCGATCGCACGGCGCTGTTCGTCAGTGTAGGTGATGCCTTTTTCATCCTCGAACGACTTTATGAGACGCGATACTTTCTGCTTGGCCGCTTCATTGTATCCCTGACTGAAAGCGAAGAGCCGCTTTGCAATCGACTCTTCACTCTCCTTGAAGTGCTTGAGTGTCAGCGCTTCCCCGTCAAAGATGAAACGCCCTTCTTCGATCAGCGATTCGAGTGATGAAGCGACAACGGTCTCAGGGATGTCCACATGTTTTGAAAGCTGATGGTGCGCTTCTTCTAAGAAGGCGCTTTTTTCTATATGGGTATGGCCCCGGCTCGCGGCGATCTCCTGGAAATGGGTGATGAGGAACGCGCGGATGCGACGTGGATCATCATCGGGGATATCCAGTTTCTTAGCGATCAGGTCCGCGCGCTCGAACCCTATCCCCTCGACAGTCTCAATGAGCTGGTAGGGATTGTCTTCGATCACTTCCGCGGTACGCGCTTCATACACTTTGAGGATGCGGTCGATAAGACGATGCGAGATGCCGTAGCCGAGGAGCTTGATACGTGTGTTCTCCGTGGCCTTGTTGGCGTGAAGGTGTTGTTTCAGGGTGGTCCTGGCTTTTTTGCTTAGAGAGGGGACCTCCTCCAGAGCGCTGTCGTCATCTGAGATTTTCTGCAGGGCGTCCGTCCCGAGTGTCTTCACGATACGTTCGGCGGACTTCTTTCCGACGCCGGGGAAAAGGTCGCTCGAAAGGTATTCAACAAGCCCTTCCTCGCTCGCCTCCTCCAAACGCTCATAACGTTGGAACTTGAACTGCGTGCCGTATTTCGGATGCGTTTCAAACTCGCCGAAGAACCTGTAGACCTCCCCCTTTTTCGGATGGGGGAGATGCCCCTTGACGGTTTTCACTTCATCAGGAAAATCGAGCAGGGAATCAGACGCGCTCTTTCTGCGCGCTTCGATCTTGGCGATAGCGAAATGGTTCTCTTCTTTATAAAAGAGAATCGAACGGATGGGGCCTTCTAGATATTGCACGCGCGTCACCTCGTTTTCTTGTCATTGCACCACGTTTCAACCGTCAAAGGACAAGAGCCTTCCCAGGAAGGCTCTTCATCAACGGGACCTTATCATGCTTTCCAGGGCGTCCGGGTCTTTCTCGATGTCCGTGCTCAGATTTTCGCAGCCGTTGTCTGTCACTAGGATGTCATCCTCGATGCGGACACCGATCCCTTCTTCCTTGATATAGAGGCCGGGTTCGATCGTAAGCACCATGCCGGCCTTGAACGGTTCACTGTAATGACCGACATCATGTACATCGAGACCGAGAAAATGACCGATGCCATGGTAATAGTATTCACTGAGCTCCTCGGTCTCCTCGATCAGCCCGATACGTTTGGCATGCTCTGCAAGGCGTTCCCTCGCGAAGGTGTTGAGTTCCTTCCATGTCACGCCGGGACGCACTTGCTCGATTGTGGCCATGTTGACATCGAGGACGATCTCGTAGATCTCCCTCTGGCGTCTGCTGTAGATTCCTGATACGGGATAAGTGCGCGAGATATCGGCGGCGTAGTTGTTATTGAGGGCACCGAGGTCGAAGAGAATCATGTTGTCTTTCCCAAGTCTGGCGGTGTTGTCCGTATAATGCAGGATGGCGGCGTTCTCACCGTTGGCGGCGATGGTGTCGAAGGCGGTTCCTTCGCTGCCCTCGAGTGTGATTCTATGGAGGAAATCCGCTTCAAGCTGGTACTCATGCGTGCGCGTACCGAGGTTTTCCATAATTGTGTCGAGACCTTTTTGTGTATGGTTTATGGCCTCTCTGATCGCCTGGATCTCCTCGTCGCTTTTAAACATGCGCAGATAGGAAAGGTGTTCATTGACATTCCTGATTTCAAGTTCCGGATAATTTTTGATGATGGTCGATGCCTGCTTGATAGCCTCGGGTCTCTCTTCAAAGCTAGGGTGATATAGGTCGAGGTAGAGCGCCTTCGGTGTCACACCCATGGGGGAGCGGGCGTAGTTCATCAACTGGTTGAATACAGCATTGAAACGATTGAGCGTATATATATTCGATTCCGGAATACCGGAGCGTTCGCTGGCTTCCTGTTTCGACATGGTGGCGCCTTCCCACTGGATTTTCTTCTTGGTGTTCTCTTCAATGAAGAGGAGTGTCTTCTCATTGGAACCGCCCTTCATAAGAAGAAGGATCATGTTGGGTTCGCTGATATTGCTCACGTAGAAAAAATTCCGCTGGGGCGTATAATCATAATATTGATCGAGGGTCTTGTGCGGCGGCGTCCCGGAGAAAAGCAACGCGGCTGAATCCTCTTCCATTCTTTCATAAAGCGCTTCTCTTGCTTTTTGTGCATGTGCTTTCATTATTATTCACCTCAAATTGATTATAACAAACTCGATGGAAAAAAGAAATGCCCTCATATAGCGTCGCACGCGTGAAGTCCCGGGGTTGAAAACGTTTTTGGCCGATAAGCCTGTACGAACAATTGAAAAAATATGCTATGATACAGTTGGTGTTCAGGATGGGAGTGATGCACGTGGCGCTTTCAAACGGGCTTGATGTCCTTGAACTAGTCTTCTACGTCGTCGGAGGCCTGGGACTTTTCCTCTACGGCATCCGCAAGATGGGCGACTCACTCAAACTCCTCGCAGGACGGAAACTGAAAATACTCATCGAACGTTCGACCAACACGCCGCTCAAAGGCATCTTCATCGGAGTATTCGTCACCGTCCTTTTGCAGACGAGCACCGGCACCACAGCACTGACCGTCAGCCTGGTCAGGGCAGGCCTCATGACCTTCCCTCAAGCTCTGGGCGTCATTCTCGGAGCCAACCTGGGCACCACCGCCACCAGTTTCCTCATCGGGCTTGAAATATATGATTACGCACTGCCGATGATCGCTCTCGGCAGCGTGCTTGCACTATTCTCACCTTCGTTGCGGCCTCAGCGCTTCGGGGGTGTTTTGTTTGGCTTCGGACTCATCTTCTTCGGCCTGGATCTGATGAGCAACGCGCTCGCAGTGTTCACTGAATTCGAAGGGTTCCGGGCGGCGCTGCTCGCGGTCAGCGACATCCCGATCCTCGGCGTGCTTGTCGGAGCCGTCTCCACTGTCGTCGTTCAATCGAGCACAGCCGTCATCGGAATCCTGCAGCAGCTTTACAGGACAGGCGCGATGCCTTTGATCGGCGCCGTCGCCATCGTCTTCGGCAGCAACATCGGCACCACCGTGACCGCCATTCTCTCTGCGCTCGGCGGCTCGACCGCCGCAAAACAGACCGCCGCCGCCCATGTCATCTTCAACGTCGGCGGAAGCATCATCTTCCTGATTCTCATCGTCCCCTACACAGCCTTCATCGCCACCCTCGAAACACATATCCTCGGCGGCGAGCAGACCGCGATGACAGTGAGCTTCGCACACATCTTTTTCAATCTGTTCAACACCGTCATCATGTACTTTCTCATCACACAGCTCGACAAACTCTCAAGACGCATCATCAAAGGAAAGACCGATGCGCTCCCCAACGTCGAGACCCTCCAGCCCTCCCTCATTAAAAGCGCTCCGGGACTCGCCCTTGAAAATGTCAAGCGCGTCATCGCTTCAATGGGGGAGATCACCGAAGACATGTACCGTGCAAGCGTCCGCTATTCATTCGAAAACGACAAAAAATCCCTTGAGCGCGGAAGAGCGCTCGAAGAGATCATAGACACCATCGATTCCAAGACCCATGACTACCTTATCAAAATCGCCCACGCAATCAGCGACGATGCCCTCGCGAATGAACAGGCGTTCTATGTCGATACCATCCGGGATTTCGAGCGGATCTGCGACCATTGCCAGAATCTCTTTGACTTCTTCGAGTACCGACACAGCGAGAAACTCCATCTCACGGAGGACGCGGAAAGGAATCTCAAACATCTTTACTCTCTCGCCGAACACATCCTCAACAAGACCCTCGAAGCCTTCAAGGAGAAGGATGAAGCGAAGGCCCGCCTCATCTCCGATGAAGAGGAGGGCATCGATAACGCGGTGCGCCGGTGTCGAAGGGAGCACGTGCTGAGAAGTTCGAAAGACCAGAATGGCGCTGATGATGTCCTCTTCGTCGATATCCTCTCAAACATAGAACGAATCGGCGACCACTGCGAGAACATCGCGAGGAACCTTCTCGACAGACGCTACTATTTCCGGTGATAAAAAAACACCGCAGCGCTTAAGAAAAGCTGCGGTGTTTTTATAGCCAATGATCAGACTTGTTCGGCGAGGAGTTTCATCGTGCGGACCATCTGCGCTACATAGCCCATTTCATTATCATACCAGGCGAGAACCTTGACCATCTGCTTGCCGTCGACGTCGAGCACTCTTGTCATCTGTGCATCGAACAGTGAGCCATATGTGGTTCCGATGACATCGCTCGAGACGATGGGGTCTTCCGTATAGACGAGCGTCTCGCCGTCCGCTGCATCCTTGACAGCTTTCTTGATGTCTTCTTCGCTGACGTTCTCTTTGAGTTCAGCGACGAAATCAACGACTGACCCCGTAATTGTGGGGACGCGCAAGGCGATGCCGTCAAGCTTGCCGTTGAGATGCGGAAGCACCTTCCCTACAGCTTTCGCCGCACCAGTCGTCGTCGGCGAGATATTCGAGGCGGCTGCGCGGCCTCGACGGGCCTTGATACCTTTCGCATGCGGTGAATCAAGCGTGTTCTGGTCGTTGGTATAGGCATGGGCGGTCGTCATGTAGCCCTTTTCAACGCCGAATGCGTCATCGAGCGCCTTGACTACGGGAGCTAGGCAGTTCGTGGTGCAGGAGGCGCCGCTGATGACTTGTTCGCTACCGTCGAGGTCTTCATCGTTGACATTGTAGACGATAGTCTTGACATCGCCTTTGGCCGGCGCGCTGATCATGACTTTCTTCGCGCCTGCCTTGACATGTTTCATCGCGCCGTCCTTCTTGGTGAAGATGCCGGTGCACTCAAGCACTACATCGACATCGAGGTCTCCCCAGGGAAGGCTCTCAGGGTCTTTCTCCGCGTACACCTTGACCTCGTCGCCGTCGACAACGATGGCGTCCTCTTTCGCCTCGACGCTGTCCACCTTGTATGATCCGTGAGCCGTGTCGTATTTGAGCAGATATGCGAGCGTCTCCGCATCCGTCAAATCGTTGATCGCGACGATCTCATAATCGGGATTGTCCTTCATGTAGCGATAAGCGAGCTTTCCGATACGACCGAAGCCGTTGATTGCAATACGTACTGACATGGAATTCCTCCTTTGTTTTTTATCACACTTCCAATTATAGTGAATACGCGTTCAAAACACAACCTGTCATACAAATTAAAACGTTTTCAACGCTTTGTTTCACAACTACAAGCGTCGATGGCTTCGAAAAAGTCGCTGACCGGTGTCTTTGGAATCTCGAGTGGACGCCGGTCGTAAAGGTACCGCACATCATGAAGCCAGTCGATGGTCGCTTCCACAAGGGAATCGAGCGTCTCTCTCTCAAAGGGGACCTGAGATCTGGAGGCGGTAAGATGCGCGATGGTCTTGTCCCGTTCGGCCATGATGGCGCGGATCACGTCGCTATATTGTTCGAGCACCCGCTTCAAGGAATCGATCAGGGCATCCGTATCCGGCGCGACGGGGGTCGACCCCTCATCGCCGATGAAAGCCCGGTAGAACACATCGGCCCGTTGACGACTCAGGAAGCGGATGAAATTCTGTAAATTCTTGAGATCCTTGTTCTTGCGGCGGATCTCATAGATTCTGGCCATAGTCAGGACCACCTCGCGCCACTGAGCCTCGAACAGCCACGCTGTAAATCGCGGCGCCTCGGATAGAAAGGGGTGCTGTTCTGAATCCAGACGCTCAAGCTGCGAGAGAAAAGCGAGGCCGCCGCGTGCGGAAGCGAGTTCTTCAGAAAGAATCCTCAGGCGCTTTTCAAAAGCGGCGGTGACCCGTGGGTCCTTCTTTTTCAATGTAATAGACCGCATGGCATCCCCCCTTCGCTTTCATTTTATCATATCCATGAAAAAACCGGTGCAAAAGCACCGGTCCGTTTCAGGCTTGTGTCGACTCCTCTTGTTCCTTCTCTCTGAGTTCTGCGAAATACTTTTCAAGTGCATGCCGATAATCGCAGTCCTCCCCTTTGTCACAGGTCGTGCACATGATGATCTCCCGCAGACGCTTGGGAATGAACGCCCTGATCTCATCATCATTGTAGCCGACCTGCATCTTGTTGTTTTCGATAATGATGGGGCGGCGAAGGACGCTCGGGTTTTCAATGATGAAATCCGTCAGTTCGCTCAAAGACATCTCCTCGAGATTCAGATCATTCTCCTGGAACACTTTCGACCGCTTGGAGATGATATCCTCGAAGCCTCCCTCGGAGTTCTTGAGCATGGCATGAATGTCTTCCCTGGTCAATTTGACATTGAAAATGTTCTTCTCCTTGTAGGGGATGCGATGTTCTTCAAACCATTTCTTGGCTTTCCTGCACGATGAGCAGCTGGGTGTGGTATACATTTGTATCATGGGCGTAACGCCTCCTTCTCGATGATGGTCTGTCGTGACGTTGTAGTTAAATAATAACACAAATTATAAAAAATCTAAACAATTTTTTAATGTAAATGCTTGACAATCAGTATGCTATAATAAATGCGCATGTATTATAGCAGATGGAGGTAGATTTATGAAGTGGAAACTGGAAAATCTCTATGAAAGCGTCCCTGCCTGGGAAGAGGATTTCAAGAAGACTGAAAAGGGCATCGAGGAAATCCGCACCTTCGAGGGGACGCTGCATGAGTTCGAATCATTCAAGGCCTATTACATCCTTCAGAAGGAACTCTCTAAAAAGCTGAACAAGCTATACCAGTACGCCTCCTTAAAGAGCGACCTGGATAAAAAGAATGTCAAGAATGCCGCCAAGCTACAGCGTGTAGGCAATCTCGTCGATTCCTACAAGAAGGCCACCGCCTTTGAAGCGCCGGAGCTGATCGAGCTCGGCAGGGACACAGTCTTTTCATATATTGAAAAGGATGAGGCTTTGAAGGCGTTTCGCTTCCCTATGGAGAAGCTCTTCCATCAAAGCGACTATATCCTTGATGAGAAGAGCGAGAAGCTCCTCTCGCATTACAACCGCCTCAGCAAACAGGGAAGCAACCTTCACGGCGCCCTTTCCATCGCGGACAACGCTTCCAGGGAAGTGACCCTCAAAAACGGCGAGAGAATCACAGTGACCAGCGGCAACTTCCGCAGTCATCTCGCGGATTTGCAGGACGCCGGAGACCGACAGAAAGTGTTCGAAGCCATCTTCTCCCATTACGACCGTCATCGTTATACATTCGCCCAGATCTATGACACGGTCCTTCAGTCGGATATCGCCAAAAAAGAAGCCAGGGGCTACCCGAGCACGCTCGAAGCCTACCTGCACGGAAACCGGATCGATCCGAAAGTCTATCACAATCTGCTCGAGACCGCAGAAGCCAACACGCATCTCATCAAGCGCTATTATGCGCTGAGGAAGAAGGTTCTGAACCTGAAAGAACACCGGACATTCGACCGTTTCCTGCCGCTCGCGGAAGGGACGAGCACCTTCTCCTATGAAGGGGCGAAATCGCTCTTCTTCGACGCCGCCAAAGAACTCGGGGATGACTTCCATGAAAAGGCGCGGGATGCACTGAAGGACGGCTACGTCGACGTCTACGAACAAGACGGGAAACAGGACGGCGCTTACTCATCCTCCGCCCTCGATGAACACCCCTTCATCCTGCTCAATTATGACGGCACTCTGAGCGATGTCTTCACCGTCGCGCATGAAGCCGGGCATTCAATGCACTCGCTCTACGCCATGGAGAACCAGCCCATCCCCACGCAGAACTATCCCATATTCGTCGCCGAAGTGGCCTCGACCTTCAACGAACACCTGCTTCTCGATGCCTTCATCGAGGAGAACAAGGGAACACGGGAGGACCGCATCCAGCTCCTCCAGCAATCCATCGACGACATCATCGCCACCTTCTTCCGCCAGACCCTCTTCGCCGCTTATGAACTAAAAGCGCACGAGAAGGCGGAAGCTAATGAGCCGATCACTCACGAGACCCTCTCGGGCATCATGCAGGACCTCTACAAGTCCTTCTACGACATCGACATCGACGAAGAACCTGGTAAGAGCGCCGTGTGGGCCTTCGTCCCCCACATGTTCTTCGCGCCATACTATGTCTATCAATACGCCACTTCCTTCGCGGCGAGCCTTGCTCTCTACAAGGAAGTGAAGAAAGACCCCGCGAACATCAAGCGCCACATCGACCTGTTGAAAAGCGGCGGCAGCGACTTCCCCTTGGACCAGCTTGCAGACGCCGGCGTCGATTTGAAGGACAAGAAGGCCTTCAATGGTGTCATAGAAAGGTTCGAGGCACTGCTCGACGAATTGGAGGTTGCCTTGAACGCATAAGTGGGTTACAATATTATATAACGTGTTGAAGGGCATCGGAAGGCACCCTTCAGCGAGTCCGGGATGGTGTGAGCCGGACAGAAGCCTGACCGTGGAGCCCGGAGCGGGACTAAAGACCCCCGTACGCTTGCGTTAAAAGCCAGAGTAAAAAAACAAGGTGGTACCGCGGACTCTCCGCCCTTGCCGGTGCGCAAGGGCTTTTTTTATACGAAAGAAAGGATGTGAGACCATGAAGCATATCGTCAGCGGCATCAAACCCACAGGCAGTCTGAACCTCGGGACCTACCTCGGAAGCATCAAGAATTTCGTCGAACTGCAAAACTCCTACAGCTACCATCACTTCTTCCTCTTCATCGCGGACCTGCACGCCATCACACTTCCCATCGACCGGCAGTTCCTCAGGAAAAAGATCAAGGAGCTCGCCGCGCTCTACCTCGCCTGCGGATTGAAACAGGAACGCCTGAGCCTCTTCATCCAATCGGAGGTCCCGGCGCACTCGCACATGGGATACCTCCTGCAATGCTTCACCTACATGGGCGAACTCGAGCGCATGACGCAATACAAGGAAAAAAAGGAACAGGCCTTTGAAGGCATCCCCTCCAGCCTGTTCACCTATCCCTCCCTGATGGCCGGCGACATCCTCCTCTACGACGCTGAATACGTCCCTGTCGGCGAGGACCAGAAACAGCACCTCGAACTCACGAGGGATATCGCCACCCGCATCAACAACCGCTTCGGAGACTTCTTCACTGTGCCAGAACCCTTGATCCCCAAAGTCGGGGCGCGCATCAAGAGCCTCGCCTACCCGGAGAAGAAAATGAGCAAGTCCGACACGGACACCAAGGGCCACATCGACCTCCTTGATGAGCCGCACATCATCAGAAAACGCATCAGAAGCGCCGTGACCGACAGCGGGGCGGACATCCGTTTCGACCGGGAGGGAAAACCGGGCATCTCCAACCTGCTCACCATCTACGCCACACTGGAGAACGTCTCCGTTGAAGCTATCGCCGCGCGTTACAGCAATGCCACATACAAACAACTGAAGGACGACCTCGCCGAACGCGTCGTCAAGGAGCTCTCCCCCATTCAGGAACGCTACCGGGAGCTCATCAATTCCCGGGAGCTCAACGACATTCTGGACAAGGGGCGGGATGAAGCCCTAAAGGTAGCCAATAAAAAAGCGGCCAAGCTCAGCCGCAAACTAGGTCTCGGGAGGGGCCGGAGATAAAAAAGAGCCCGCAGGGCTCTAATCGACATTCATTCCCTTGATATGCTCGCTGATCGCCTCCATCGCCTCGATTTCATCTTCGCCCTCGGTCTCGATAACGACGAGCGACCCTTTATTGACGCCCAGGGAGAGCACTCCCATGATCGATTTCAAGTCCACGGTCTCATCCTCATGAGTGATGGAAATGTCGCACTGGAACTGATTCGCCTTCTTGACGAGCAGTGTTGCGGGGCGGGCATGCAGACCCTGTTCATTGGCGATGACGAATTCCTTTCTCACTCCGCCTCATCCTTTCGTGTCTTCAATCTCTCATCGAGGGAATCAAACAACGTCTGCGTATCTTCCTTGAAATAGAACTTCACCTTGTTCCCGACAGCGTTCACACCCTCGGCGCCATATGACTTGATCGCCTGGAGGTCCACCGAACGCACATCCTGCACATCGACGACTATCTTGCCGCGCTCATAAGCGACAGACATGATGTTGTCCTCGCCGAAGGCATCGATCAGACCATCCACATCATAGACGCTTTCCACTTCAAATTTCCTGCGCTCGCGCCACCAGAGCACGAGGAGGATGACGAGCACTGCAATCAGCAGAAAAATCAGCGGTTCATAGGGCATGTTCTCACCTCTCTTTACTTATACTACCACACAATATTTATTTTTGAAACGCCTTCATGTATAATATAGCCACAAGAAAGCCTCTAAAGGAGGGCGCATCATGCATGCGACCATAGCCAACGACCAAAGGACAATGCTGGATCACTACTATGTGAGGGGCACCGTATTCATCGAGGAACAGAACATCCCCTGGCATCTGGAGTTCGATGAGGACGACTACCGGGCGATTCTCTTCAATCTCTACGATGGTGAGCGTCCCATCGCCGCAGCGAGGCTCGTCGACAACAAGGTCGGCCGCGTCGCTGTATTGAAGTCACACCGGCGGAGGAAAGCCGGAACATACATCATGGAGGCCCTGGAGACGCATGCCAGAGAAAATGGCATGGACACATTGAAACTCGGGGCACAGACCTACATCGTCCCCTTCTACGAAGCGATTGGATACACACCATATGGAGAGGTCTATCTCGACGCCGGCATCGAACACCGGATGATGAAGAAAAAACTATGAAAGAAAGGAGGGGTTTCAATGGCCGACCGTGTCATAGAAGCCATCATAGAAATCCCCATGGGCACCAAGAACAAATACGAGATCGACAAGGCCAGAGGGCGCATCAAGCTCGACAGGGTCCTCTACTCTCAGATGACCTACCCCGCCGAATACGGCTACATCGAGGACACGCTCGCCGAAGATGACGATCCGCTGGACATCCTGGTCATGGCAAGCACGAAGACCTTCCCGGGATGCATCGTGGATGCACGCGTCATCGGCGCGCTCGATATGATAGACAACGGCGAAAAGGACTACAAGATCATCTCGGTCATGGAGAACGACCCCCGCTTCGAGCACATCCACACTCTCAAGGATATCCAGGAGCACATGCTCAGGGAGATCAAGCACTTCTTCCGCACCTATAAGGACCTGCAGCAGAACAAGATCGTCGAGGTCGGGGATTTCTACGACAAGGAGTTCGCGGAAACCCTGATCGAAGACAGCATCAAACGTTACCAACGCTATATCAAGGAGGCATGACATGTCAATCAGAATCTCAGTCGCATTCGACGCGGAAAAACAAGGTATCCTCACCGGCAGGAAAGGCTCGACCCAGGTCGGAGGCCAGGCAGGCGCACTCGCCCCGTACGATATGATCCTCGGCGGTCTAGGAAGTTGTCTGCACTACACCTTCCAGACCGTCATCGACAAGAAGCGCATCGCGATTGAAAGCGTCCATTACAGCATTGAAGGAAACAAGCGCGATGAAGTCCCGGCGACATTGAAAGACGTTTATGTAAAAGCCACGGTCAGTGGCGCGAAGGAAGAGGACAAGCGCAAAATCGAAAAAGCGTTCGACATCGCCACCAGACAATGCAGCGTCTATCAGACACTTGAAAAAGTGGCCGACATGCATCCCGAGCTCGTGTTCAATTCCTAGAAAAGAGAGGATGCTGCCATGCATCTAGATGATTTCGTCTACACCAGCACGGACTTTGAAGACAAGCGCGTCCTCGACGCAGCCACAGGCGTCGGCGGCGCGACAGTAAGACTCGCGGAGCGCCTCGCCGAAGACGGAGGAAAAGAAATTCTGAGCGTGGACATCGACCAGGAACAAGACACTGTCGAATCCATCAGGGAGGACCTGGACGAAAAAGCATCCTTCGTCACTTTCATCGAGGATGACATCCATTCCTTGAAAAAAGTTGAAAGCAAGAGCATCGACATCGTCCTCTGCGACGACACCATCATCTTTTTGAACCGCCCCCCACTTGCCGTCCTGCGAGCGATCAAGGCCTTTCATCGCGTGCTAAGGGAAGGCGGGGAGCTCATCATCGTCTCGGAACTTCCTGACACGCCGGATGCCTCTCATACGGGGGAATGGCGGCGATGGCACCTAGCGAAGGCCCTTTTCGAACTGCGGGGTGAGACCTTCGCCGAAAGCATTCCGCCTGAAACCTTGAAAGAGGCGTTGTCATGCTCGGGCTTTATTGTCAAGGGGGAAGAGACGTCTCCCGGCTGGATGAACACCGATTATGAGCACATCATCGAAGAATGGGAGGCGATCATGCATCATGAGATCACTCTGCTTCCCTTCGAAGAACTGAAACGCCCCTTCCGAGAAGCGGTGGACCGGGTAAAGATACAAGTCGAGGAGGACGGTTATCTCGATGCCCCAGGCAAATACGCCATCAAATGCATAAAACAATAAAAAAGCCCATCGCAATGGGCTTTTATCTTTGAATGGAGCGGGTGAGGGGAGTCGAACCCCCGACTCCACCATGGCAAGGTGGTATTTTACCACTAAACTACACCCGCATGTATTCATGCATCTCTTCAATGGAGCGGGTGAAGGGAATCGAACCCTCACTATCAGCTTGGAAGGCTGATGTTCTACCGTTAAACTACACCCGCATCAACGGCTCGAAGCAATTCTATCACAGCTCAATAGCGACTGTCAAGCAAAGAAGGGGTTTCTGATGAATTTATTG
>PWEL01000016.1 GCA_003553945.1 Mollicutes bacterium
CATCCCCAGGATTGTTCGTCTGCTCCGACAATCTTTACATTTCTAGTAAGAAGGATGACTTCACCTCTGATATCAACAATACCACCGTACTTAGCAGCTGTCGAGGTTTAAGCACCGTAGTGGTAGTATAACAGGCTTCTGTCTAAAGTGATTTCACCTGTTGCTTAGTTATATTGAGAAATTTCAGCATAATCATTCTGGTTAAACTATAAGCCTGTTGGTGCGAGACCAATTCTATCTCCTGCTTCCCAGTCAAGACCAGCCTCAACAAATATGGAAGTAGCTCCTGGTTACACTGTCTCCTTTAATCTGGTCAATCCAGTTCTTTGTTTACCATACATGGATACCTTATTGGTATTAGCCAATATCTTGTTTCCAGCTTCAATAGCATTAGCATATACAATGTGTGAGTTTTCTTTCTCTCCGTATAGGGTGATTTTAGCATTCATGTTGAATGGTTCATCTTAAGTTCCAATGATAAGTTCTCCTGCTCTCACAAATATATACTTAGCTTATAGATGGAGATCTTTAACTCCATTTTCAAAAGTAAGTCTACCATTGATCTCCAACATGTTCAATTTTGGACTTTCTTCAATATCATATAGCATGTTCCAACCAGGTTCGATTTAGGCATCTTCTCCTTCTTCAGGTAATTTACCAAGAGTCCAAGATGCTGGATCAGACCACCTTCTAATTGTTGTCTCAATTTCGGCATCTTCAATTTCACCAAGACAAGAGCCGTCGCATCTGTGACCAATTAGTTTGACATTTCTTCTTGACTCGTTTTTACCGTTTATGATTAAGTGAATCTATCTTGTTTCAGTGTCGTTATATATGATATTGTCTCCTGCTTGTATAGCTGCGCTTGATTTGTTAACTAAAGTCATGTTTTCGATTCTTTCTCCACCTGTAATGACATCAACTTTAGCTCTAACATCAGTGTGATTCATGACTAGGTAGATATCTTTATCGGTAGATTTCCAATGCTTGGACAAATCAATTTGCATTTGTTCGAAATCAAGACCGTATCTCCAATGAAGCTTGTACTTATGATTGGTTACATAAGGAACTGCCCACCCATTTGATGGATCAAGTTTTGGTTTGAAAGGTACGACTGAGTAAGCAGTGCTATTCAAGATGTGTTCGTCATATTCCTCTGGAGTGTAGTCGGTGAAGAGGTTATCGTCAAACTTGAGTACCTTCATCTCCATGAGATTAAACATGTTTGTAGGTCTTTAGTTCCAAAGAGCAAGTCTTCTCACTTAGACATTTGAGTTGCACAGAATACCATTGTAAACGTCCAAGTCAACTGTGCACTCAGGCTATACGTTGTGTTCAAAGTAAGCTGTGGCCCAAGTGTTGCTACCAAGATTAGTCAGTGTACCATCTAAGTCGTAGAATATAGCTCTCCATGGGTATTGATATCTGATTTTCTTAGCAACTGAAGTATCGAAGTACAATCCTGAGAAAGTGACTGTCCTAGCTCCTGAATCTGTTGCAGCAGAATGGAAACAATGAGAGCATGATCCTAAAGCAGCTTGTTCAACTTAATCGAAATTATAGAAATCAACATTATGAACTTAGAAATTCTCTGTTCTGGGAGTGATTATACCATGGAATGTTGAAGACATAGTCACTGTCTCAGCATTTAAAGAATAACCAATAACCAATGCTTAATTTATCTGAGCATATCCATCTTCAACATCAGAAGTAAGAGAAAATTCAATGCCTGCAATCAAATTGTCAGCAACCTTGAAGTTAATGAATCTGACATCTCCGACTTATTCAGCAATTGCTCCATTGCGTTTATTCTTCCAACCAGTGAAGTTTTCAAAATATGCTGTAATTAGAGGGTTTGAGTGATAAGGATCGACAGTGTTTGTGGCATTGTAAGAAATAGATCTACATGGATCTGATCTTGGGATCATCTTGTGGAAGATTCTTAGACCATATCTTCCATTTGAATGAGCTACATTGTTTGAGAATTCTCCAAGTTATGCGTTTTCAGGACAAACATCGGTGGAGAATGAAGGACCCATTGGATGGGGTTTAGTGTCGAACCAATACCCATATCTGTCTGAACCTGCAGCGTGATTTCCTCTAAAGATATTATCGGGATTCGTAATCCAGAAGGAGGCGGGGGTCTAATCAGTGTTTAATAAACTAAAAGAGGCTTTAGTCTTTATTGCCAAGTTATTCTCGAAATAGTTCTTAGTTTCAACAGCATCTTCAATGAAGAAAGTATGTCCCATTGTATCGTAAGCGACATTCTCGGTAATTCTTAAGTAATGAACTCCGTGCACTGTTACTGCTCTGTTATAGGTGTGATAAATTGAATTTCCTTTGATGTAAGAGTGATGAACAGTTCCAATCATGTGGAAATGAATAGGATACCTACCAAGTTAGAAGGCTTGACCTACTTCTCTGAATTCACAATATTCAATTCTTCCAATAAGGGATTCGTCACCGTGAGAATGGAGCATGATGTGAGCTCCATATTAGTTCTTAGCTGAGGTTTCAGGATCTCCTCTAAAGACTACATTTCTAGTTAAAAGACCAACTTCTGATCTCATTTCAATTTCTTAGCTTCCATAAGTTTCTACAGCTGCATAATGTTTGAAGCTAACTGCAGAGTCTAGAGTTATAACTGGTTTATCTATGATGGTTCTATCAATGCTGACAATAGTTTTTTCTTCAGTTTCATCATTATTGTAGCTAGATGGTGCAATAACAATAGCTTCACCAACTTACCAATCAACTGCAGTATGCAATGTAATTTAAGTTTCGCCAGGGAGAACTGTAGTATCAAGTTCAGTCCACGTAGGTATTCTTGGAACTCCGTGAATTTCGAGAGTACCTTGACTTACAGCTATAACTTTGTTTCCGAATATAGGGATTTCTGATGATTATTCATCACCG
>PWEL01000027.1 GCA_003553945.1 Mollicutes bacterium
CTATGCCTTTGATGACGGGCCGGTAGAAATAATCGATCTGGCCTGCGGGGAGCAGATACCAGAGGAGGTGCGGGAGGCTTTAACAAATCCGACCATACTCAAGACCGCCTATAGGGCCCAGTTTGAGCGTGCTTGTCTGGCCCGTCACCTTGGCACCCCCATGCCGGCGGAGCAGTGGTCCTGCACCCAGGCGCATTCTTTAACCCTGGGGCTGCCGGGGAACTTAGAGGGATTGGCAAAATGTCTAAAGCTCTCCCAGCAGAAGCTGCAAGAAGGGAAAACCCTTATCCGCTACTTCTCCATACCCTGCAGGCCCACCAAGAGTAACGGAGGCAGGACCCGCAACCTGCCGGAACATGACCGGGAAAAGTGGGAGCAGTTCAAGACATATTGTAAACAGGACGTGGAAGTGGAGCGAGAGATCAGGCAGAAGCTGCAAAACTATCCCATGCCGGAGAAGGAAATAAGGCTGTGGCACTTAGATCAGCGCATCAACGACTGCGGTGTGCGGGTGGACCGGCAACTGGTGGAAAAGGCCATGGAGTGTGATGAGGCCTACCAGGAAAAACTGCTCCAGGAAGCCAGGGATTTAACCGGGCTGGAAAACCCCAATAGCCCGGCCCAGTTAAAAGGTTGGCTGACGGAAAAGCACGGTATCCAGGTGGACAGCCTGGCCAAAGAGACGGTAGAGGAGCTGCTGGAAGAAGTGGAGGGGCCATCAGCGAGAAGGGCTTTAGAGCTGCGCCTTTTGATGGCCCGGACCTCCATTAAGAAGTATGAGGCCATGCAGCGGGCAATTGGTGCAGATGAGCGGATACGGGGATTGCTGCAGTACTACGGGGCTAATAGGACTGGCAGATGGTGCTTAGCAGAAGGCACACCAGTACTTGTTAAAACACCATCAGGCGATATAAAAGAAAAGCCCATTCAAGAAGTGGTAGATACAGATTTAGTTTGGGATGGTATCGAGTGGGTGAGTCATGATGGCGTTGTATTCAGTGGAGAAAAAAAAGTGATTACGTGGGACGGTGTTACAGCTACACCAGAACACATTGTGTATTTGTCGGATAAGGAAAGTGTGACCTTAGCAGAGGCAAAGGAAAGGAGACTGAGGCTATGGAGAGGACATACACAATCTACAAGTTAGTGGCCCCTACAGGTGATGGATATATTGGATATACATCTATGTCCACAAAAGAAAGATGGAGACATCATGTTAGAAGAGCAATATATGAGAGGTATAAACACCCTTTGTACCAAGCGATTAGGGATTTTTCACCTGAAGCTTTTTTAGTAATAGACCTTGAAAAAGCTAACGAGTTGAAAGAAGCCCAGAAGCTTGAAAAAAGATATATAAAGTCGTTACCGCCAGAATTTCTGTTTAATCAATCGCCAGGAGGTATAGATGATGCTGGCTTTGGGGGGAAAGTCTTCTGGCAAAGGCTTAATGCAGACCCAGCAGCAAGGCAGAGATTTTTGGAGAAACTGTCTGCAGTGAAAAAGAGTAAGGATTGGACGGATTATGAACAACTGCTTCAACTGAGTAACAAATGGAGAGCTGAGAATCCAAAAGAGGCTTATAAGATTATCCACAGAGCCAGTAGAGTAGCTAGAAAAAAAGCACTTGAGAAGTCTAATGGAAACAAGAAAGACGAAGTTGACAACAGATCTCTTAAAGAAAAACTGATGTGGAAGCACAAACGTTCTGAGATGACACGAAAAAATGCCACCAAATTATGGGAATCAAGAAGTGAAGAAGAAAAAGCTGAAGTAGGCAGAAAGATAGCAGCTGCAAATAAAGAGGTCTGGAAAAACAAAGCTATTTTGCCAGATTTCAAACAAGATGAATGGCCATATGCAAAAGCAACGGTTCTTAGAAAAATAAGACAGGGCATGAACAGAGAGCAGATTATTCTTGATGCTGTGGGAGTTGTTAATAACAAAGGCTCGCACTGGCGGGAAGTTAAAGAAAAGCTGTTGAGAATGGGGGTTAGGTTGTGAGGACATATGACATTTTAAATGCCGGACCAAGAAACCGCTTTATGGCATCAAAGAGAATCGTTTCAAATTCAGGGAGGCTTGTGCAGATACAAAATCTGACTCGTAACTCCATGTCCGACCTGCACCTTGCCAGAGAGCTTTTAAGAGCTGGAGACTACGAAAGCTTAGAGCTGCTCTTTGACTCTGTACCGGATACCCTATCCCAACTTATCAGAACCGTCTTTATTCCATCAAAAGGTCATCGTCTTATCGTATCGGACTTTGGCGCTATTGAGGCCCGGGTCATTGCCTGGTTAGCTGGTGAGAGGTGGCGGCTGAACGTGTTTAACACCCACGGCAAAATATATGAGGCCTCAGCTGCCCAAATGTTCGGGGTGCCGGTGGAGAGCATCACCAAAGGCAGTGAGCTTCGGCAAAAAGGTAAATTAGCGGAACTTGGACTTGGCTTCCAGGGCAGCAAAGGAGCACTTATAGCCATGGGTGCTCTACGGATGGGCCTCTTGGAAGAAGAACTGCCGGGGATCGTCTCTGCCTGGCGAAAGGCCAATCCCAACATCGTCCGGCTCTGGTGGGACTTAGAAGAGGCGGCTCTACGGGCGGTAAAGGACCGGGTTACTGTGAAGCTGCAGCACGGCCTTAAGTTTTACTGCAAAGGTGGGGTGCTCTTCATGCAACTTCCCTCGGGCCGCAGCCTGGCTTATGTGAAGCCCAGGATAGAGCCTGACGAGCGCTTCGGCAAGGACAAGTTGACCTATGAAGGCATCGAGCAGACCAGCAGGAAATGGTGCCGGATAAGCACATACGGGGGGAAGCTGGCGGAGAACTGCTTGGCTGCGGATACCCTGGTTCTTACCCACAGCGGTTGGAAGCCTATTATAAAAGTAACGGATAACGACCTC
>PWEL01000020.1 GCA_003553945.1 Mollicutes bacterium
CAACGGTCTTCCTGACCCAGGTTCCTTCGTCTGCCGGGTCGTAGTCCTCGCGATAATGCGGGACCACGACATCCTGCTCGGCATCCTCGTCCATATCTATGAGCGTCCGGCTCATCGTCGCCTGAAGCAGGGCGGAACCGGTCACGTTGTCCCGGTTCTCCTGATAGGTAGCTTCGTCATCGTCTTCGAGCACTGTGAGGTCGACAGTGCCGTCGAACTCGTCGACATCGCCCATCTCAAGCGTGAGCATCGCGACGATGATGTTGTCGATCTCGTCGGTAAGGATGTATTCGAATTCGCCGTCGCCGCCTTCATCGACAATCCTTCTGACCCAGGTGCCGTCATCGACAGTGTCGCCGGCTTCATAGCCTTCCCGGTAATGCGGGACGACGACATCCTGTTCAGGGTCCGCATCCATATCGAGGAGTGTATTGCTGATGGTCGCCTGAAGGGTCGCGGATGCGAGCACTTTCTCGCGGTTCTCTTCATAGACCGCGTCGTCCTCGTCCTCAAGCACCGTGAGGTCGACGGTGCCGTCGAACTCCTCGATGTCCAGAAGGTCAAGCGTCACCATGGAGACGATCAAGGCATCGAGCTCATCGCGGAGGACATACTCGGTGTCCGTCTCTTCGGTCGCATCACCGACCGTCAAGCGGACAGGCGTTTCGTCGTCCTCCCGGTAGTGCGGGACGACGAGCGTCTCGTCCTCGCCTTCCTCATCGAACTCGATGAGGAGCGTGGAGACCGTGGCCTGAAGGACAGAGGAGGCGAAGACTGTATCGCGGTTATCCTCGTCTTCGAGAATCGCAAGGTCGAACTCGAAATCGATCTCCTCGATGTCATCGAAGTCGCCGAGGACTTCCACCGCGTCGAGCATGGCGGTGATCTCGTCCTTTTCGAGGTATTCGATGTGCGTCTCATCTTCGCCGACGGCGATGCGGACAGGGTCTTCATTCTCCGCATAATGCGGCACTGTCAATGTATCATCCTCATCGGCGGCGGCGATCAGTTCAGTGGAGATTGTCGCATGCAGTATGGCGGAATCAAGGAAAGCGTCGATGTTGTCGGTGATGGTCGTGTAGTCGAAATCGATCTCCTCGAAATCGCTGATCTCGAGCGCGACCACGGCGCCCATGAGCGCCTTGAATTCAGCGCGCGAGACATATTCGATATCATCCTCCGCATCGTATGTGCGGACGATGGTCTCCTCTATTTCGTCTTCGGGGTCATAATCCTGTGTATAGTGCGGGATGGTCAGCATCTCTTCCTCTTCCTGGGCGAGAATGAAATCGGACGCGGTCGCATGGAGTATATCGGATGCGAGGATGGCGTCCGCCTTCTCCTCATCCAGCGTTCCGGGGTCTTCTTCAAGGGCCAGGTTCTCTATGAGCGCGGTCTCGAATTGATCAAAGTCGATGTCATCGAGTCCGAGCGCCATCACGGCGCCGTGGATATTGGTCATCTCCCCGCGGCTCACGACATGGCGGGCCTCCTCGCGCACAGTGATCTCCGTCTTGGCGCTCGAAGGGATGACGAGGTCCTCCTCGCCCAGCTCGATGAGCTGATCGCCCAAAGTATGCGCAACAATGTCGGAGGCCAGGATCGCATTGAACACCGTTTCATCGATGGCGAGCACCTCCTCGACACCGGGGTCCTCGAAGTCGATCTCGGCCGCTACTGAGATGAGCTCGTTCACCGCAAGCAGGATGCGGCGCAGTTCCCCTTCCTCGGTGATGGTGTCGTCCTCGACGACGTCGAACCAGAGAATGTCGTCGTGCACGACGAGCATCTCAAGGGCTTCGAAGTCCTCGGTGTTCTCGAGAAAGCCCCTCATCGAATGGCCGATAAGGTCCGATCCGAGCAGTACAGTGGTGTCGAGCCCTTCTACTTTCGAGAAGATGGTGTTGAGGTCGCCCTCGTCGACATCCCCGAGGGTGAGGTCCGTATCGGCGACTGCGCCGAAAACCTCTCCGAAGGCGCGGAACTCTTCATCCCACTCAAGGTCCTCGGGGACTGTGATCGCGGCCTCTACATCCTCGCCGGCCGTATCCAAAAGGAACTCGAACCCTACGGCCGCGGCGCGGGTGATGGCCTCGGACTCGGCGAGCTCATCGAAAAGCCCCCTGAAATCGTCGCCTTCGAACGTGACTGTCTCATAGTCCCCCTCGTCCTCCAGCATGCCGGCGCCGGCGACGATGTCGAACGCCATGGAGGCGATAAGGCCGAGCGAGTCGATCTCGTCGTCCCAGGCGATATCGTAGAGGTCGTCCTCGACATCCTCGTGGAGGTCGACCTCCATGATGTCCGCGCCCACGTCGATGCCGAGGGGGATGATCACGGCGAGAAGGTCGGACTGGGAGAGCTTGCCGAATATATCGCGGATCTCGCTGCTTTCGATATCAGCGAGGTCGTCCGTCTCGAAAAACTCCGAATTCAAGGCGATCGCGGCGCTCTCGGCGAATATGGATAGCTCGTTACGGAACGCGATGGAGCGGTCACGATAATCGAAAGAGAAGATGGAATCGAAAAGGTGAAGATGGAGTTCGAGCCCTTCCTCCATATGCGGCGAGTGCACGCGGAAAAGCCCCGCACCCTGCACGAACGGGCTTGACTCATAGCCCTCGGTGAGGTCCCGGAGGTCTTCGAGGAGGACTTCCACATCTTCATCGAGGATGTCATCGAGCTCCTCCTGCGCTACATCGGCGGTCGAGACCAGGGTCGAATCTTCAGGCGCATGCGCGCTGTCGTCCCCGATCGTGAGCAGCGCTGTGAAACTGCCGGTGATGCTCATGAGGCCGCCGAGGAAGATAAGCAGCACATACACGCTCACAAGGCCGTTGACGACACCGACAGCGCCGCCGAGGAGGCGTCTTTTCTTCTTGCCCCTTTTCTTCTGCGAGGGAAGGATGATCAGCCGCAGGATGAAGAAGAAAAGATGATAAAGAAGCCTGAACACAGTGAAATAGACTATGAAATAGACAATCTTGACGACGAACATGGCCAGTCCCTCGGTGAACGCGACGAACTCGGGATTGTCGAGCGCCACAGCGAGGTCGTCGGTAAGCAGACCGCCCAGCACTGCGATGAACGCCTCCGAGAAGCTGTCGCTGCCGGAGACCTCCGGCGCTACGGCGGCGAGCTGTTCGATGAGGATGCCCGACTGCATGTTCCATATGAAGGATACGACAAGATCGAGCGTCAGGAAGAAGAATACAAAGAATACCACCTTCACGATCAAGTGATAGATGGAGTTGCGGAACCCCCGGATCAGACCGAAGAATACCGCCAAGAGGACTATAAAAGTGAACAACAGGGTGAAGAGCATCTGATAATCAAGGCCCGCAGGCAAATCGACCATGGCTAAAACCCCTTTTCAATCTATTCAATTCATACGATAAACTTTGAAAGTCTTTATAATCATTATATAACATGCGCGCGTTTTTCAAAACACAATACGCATAAAAGTAAAAAAATCCCGGACAACTCAGAGCTTGCGCCGGGAGTCCGGGGATATCAGTAGGTCGCTTCACGGCGCAATGCCTCATCGGCTTGCAATCTGTCATTGTGCCTATCGAGCACCATGAAAAGATGCAGGACCATCGCCATGTAGGGAAGCGGCGCATAGTAACCGACGTTCACCATCGAATACGCGGCGAATCCGCCGACGGCGATCAGCAGGAAGGCATGGAAATACCCGGGAAACCTAAGAAGCGTCCGGACCCGGACGAAGGCCTGATAGAGATAGGCGGCGGCACCGGCGAGCCCGAGGCTCGCAAGCGTCTGAAAGAGCGTCGAGTAATACCAATGGATCGTCATCGGGCCGCCGGGTTCTCCGTGCTCGCCCTCATCCGCAAGCCCCTGTCCGAAAAGGGGGGCCTCCCGGAACTTCTCCATGGCCTCGCGGTAGCGCACCGCTCTTCCTTCCTCGGAATCGATGTCGCTCGCCCGCTCCACCGTCCGAGCGAGGACGGTCCTCGAATCGATCTCCAGCGCTTCGAACGTGAAGAAAAGTGCCAGCAGAAGGAGCGCGAACGTCATGATGAGCCGCCAGCGCTTTTCCCCCGATAGGATCAGCGTGAACGCGAGGAGAAAGGGGAACACCGCTGTGCCGAAGATGATCCCCCCGCGCGAGTGCGAGAGGACGAGCGCGGCGTACTGCAGCACGCCGAGGACGAAATAGGGGATGCTGTTGTCGCGGGTGACGGCCATGTAGAAAGAGAAGGGCATCGAAAGCAAAAGGAAGTTCGTCATATTGTTCCGCCATTGGAAATAGCGTCCGGGGCCTTCCTCCATGAACACCTCGAGATGTTCATGGATGCCGCTCAGAAACAGCACGAGCCCCATCACGCCGACGCCGACCATCATCTTCGCCGCATAGGGCGCGAGGTCCTCCTTCCGCGGAAGATACGCCTCCAACAGCACATAGATGCCAAGCATGCCAAAGCCGAGGAAGAAGACATAATAGAGGGCGGGCAGGGTGAAATTATCCCGCAAGGGATTCGCGAAAAGCCCGCCGAGGGTCATAGCGACCGCCACAGCGAGCGTGGGCTTGAAGAAGGTGCCGAATTTGAAGTCCGGCTTGAAAGCGATCAGATGGAACAGGAAGGCGGCCCCGAGGATGACACCGCCGGGGATGAGGGGGAGAAAGGTCTCCACCGCCTCCCCTTGAAAGCGGAGGGGCACCATCCCCGTCACTGAGGCGCCCACGAGCATGGGCATGAAATCCCGGCAGAGCGCTATACTCAAAGCGACCGTGACAAGCAGAAAATAAAGCGCCTCGATCTCATAGGAGAACGCAAAGCCGAACGCGCCGATGCCGACGACGAGGGCGATATAGGCGTACGAATGGAAAAAGGGCCTGAGTCGCTCGATGATGCGCGCGAAAAAGGGGAAGCGTTCAAGATCGAGCATTATGCATCCGCTCCCGTTCGATGAGCGCTTTGGCGATCTTTGCAGCGAGCGCTGCGTTGTTATAGACAAGTTCAAGGTTCGCGCGCAGGCTGTCGCCTCCGGTCGCCGATTCAATACGTGAAAGCAGGAACGGGGTGACCTCCTTGCCCTTGATCCCCTTCTGCGACGCCTCCTTCAGGGCAACCTCGATAATCTGCTCGATGGTCGAGGCCGGCAGGGCGTGTTCATGAGGGATGGGGTTGGCGACGACAATGCCGCTCTTCAAGCCGAGTGCACGTTTGCTTTGAAAGAGCGCCGCCACGTCTTTAGAATCATCGAGTCGCACAGGCGTCTCGATGCCGCTTTCGCGGCTGTAGAACGCCGGGAGCTCGTCAGTCCGATAGCCGATGACCTCGACACCCTGCGTCTCCAGAACTTCCATCGTCGACGGGAGGTCGAGGATCGCCTTCGCGCCGGCGCATACCACGCAGACACTGGTGTCGGCGAGCGTTTCGAGGTCCGCCGAGACATCGAACGACTCGGAGGCGCCGCGATGCACACCGCCTATGCCGCCGGTGGCGAATACATCGATGCCGGCCGCCCTCGCGATATGCATCGTCGCGGCGACGGTCGTCCCCGCGTGTCTTTTTAAGATGCGCATATAAGAGAGGTCGCGCGTCGAGGCCTTGTGGACACCGTCCGACTTCGCCAGGGTCTCGAGCGACGCACGGTCGAGACCCACTCTCACATCGCCGTCCACGACGGCGATGGTGGCCGGGACAGCGCCCGCCTCGCGGATGATCCCTTCCGTGTTCAGCGCCATATCGATATTGGCAGGATGCGGCATGCCGTGGGTGATGATCGTCGACTCGAGCGCCACCACGGGCGTGCCTTCCCCAAGCGCTTTCCTTACTTCTTCCTTGATATAGAGGGCTTTCATCATATATGCCTCGCTTCCTTTTCAAGCATCTTTACGGTCAATGAGGGCGACACCGCATCGGGGCTTTTTAGCGTCAATGCAGCAGCGGCCATGCCGTATCGGAGGGCGTCGACGCCCTTCAGTTCACCGTAGATGATCCCGGCGAGCAATGCATCGCCGGCACCTTGCGTGCGGACGACCTTTAAATCATCGAGCCGCATCGTCCGGCCGGTATTCACATGCGTGACACCCGCCTTCCCGCGGCTCATATATAGGGTGGTCCCTTGTGAGAGGATATGTTCCGCGCCACCGAGGGCCTCTACTTCCTCTTCGGTCGCCTTGAGCACATCGATGTGTCCGAGGAATGGATAAAGCCGCCCCGCCTTCTCAGGCGACACCGCATCCGCATAGATCTGTCCCCCCGTGGCAGTTTTGAAGACTTCCTCCAACAAGAATGCGGGCAAGTTGCCTTCGATCACGACAATATCCCCGAAAGAAGCCTGCGAGGTGAACATATCGAGTCCCGCTTCATCGATCGATTCAAGCGCGCCTGTATCGGCGATGCCGATTATATCCTCGCCATCAGGGCCGAATATGGCTATATAGGAAGATGTCGCGGAGGCGGGATGCGCATGCAGTGTGATGTCATGCATGGCGGCATTCTCCCTCAGAAGCCTCCCGGCGTGATCATCGCCGAGGGCCGTGCAAAGCGATACATGACATCCGAGACGTGCGAGGTTCTCGGCCACATTCCTCGCCACGCCGCCGAGCGATGTCCCGATGCGGCCCGGGTTGGAGACACCCGGTACGGGTGAAGTTTCAGCGACGCCGAGATAGTCAATGTTCGCGGCGCCGAGGACAATGATATGCATCGCCTCGCCTCCTTGAATTTCATTCTACACCTTTGAACGCCCTCAAATCAAGAAAAAAAGCTGAAGGAAACCTTCAGCTTGTTGCGGCGGCGCGTTTCAAGGTGCGCATCTCATGTGTATAGAAAGCGAACGATACAGCGCCCGCGGAGAAATCGGCCGCGAAAAAGGCGAGCCAGACGCCGGTGACGCCCAGGCCGAACCCATAGGTGAAGAGCAGTGAGAAGGGGACGTAGAAGGCGAAGCGCCTGAGCACGGAGACGATGAACGCGCGTCGCGCGTACCCCATGGCCTGATAGACGCTCGAAAGCAGGATGGGGAACACAGCGAAGACGAAGCCGAGGGCGACGAACCTGAACGCCCGTGCGCCTTCCTCTATGAACATCGGAGATGGTGCGTCGGAAAAGATGGAGAACAGGGGCTCGGCGAAAAAGAGCACCATGAAAAAGACAAAGGCGAAATAGATCACCATGAGCCGCACACCGAAACGGATGCCTTCACGGAGCCTTCCATAGAAGGCGGCCCCGAAATTGAAGCCGACAATGGGGATCAGACCCTGCACAAGGCCGAACCCCGGCATCAAAGAGAACCGCATCAGACGGTTGATGACGCCGAATATGGAGATATACATCGCCGCCTGGCCGACGGGCGCGAACACGCCGAGAAGATTGTTGACGATGATGATGAGGATGCCGCCGAGCGAGACCCTGACAAAGGAAGGGAAGCCGATCTTCATGATCTCCACGATCATCGGCGGGTCGACTTTGTGCAGCGATGGCAGGTGGATGCCGAGCGCCGATTCCGGCCGGTGCGCCATGATGATCACAAAGAGGAAGGACGCGGTCTTGGCGATGCCGGTCGCCATGGCGGCGCCGCGGACGCCGAGACCGAGGAACCCATCGAAGATGAAGAACGGGTCGAGGAGGATATTGAGACCAGCGCCGATCATCAGCGATATCATCGCCACATTCGCCCGGCCTTCGGCGCGCGTCAAATGATTGAAAGTGATAGAGAGCGAATAAGGGACCAGGGCGATCAGAATGACGCTCAGATATTCCCTGGCATAATGAATATTATCATCGACCGCACCGAAGAGCTGAAGGAGCTCTTCGATGAAGATGAGCGAGACGACGGCGATCACTGTCGAGATCACGATATTGGAAAGCAGCGCCATGTTCACGACGCGTTTCATTCTCTGCTTGTCGCCGGCGCCGTAGGCGCGGGCGAACACGGACGCGCTCCCGATGCCTATCATCAACCCCAGAGAGAGCACGATGAGCTGTATGGGATAGGCAATGGACAAGGCGCCGATGGCCTCTTCGTTGACGCCCTGCCCGACAAAAATGGTGTCGACAAGGTTATAAAGCGCATTAAAAACCATCGCGGCGATCGCCGGGATGGAGAGTTTTATGAGGAGTCTGCGGACATTCATGTGTCCCAGCATTCTACTGCGTTCCTGTTCATCCATGTCGATTCACCCCGCGTAGTATAACATGTACAGGCGTCCTGTAAACACGATTCATGACCTCGAGTACCACTTATAAAGCGCCCAGACGTCTTCTTCCGAGATGTCCTTGACTTTGAAAGCGGCTTTTTCGGGGGCTGAAAGCACCGTCGACTGCAGACTGGCCAGCTTTCGAAAGCGCTGAAGGATGTTGCGGTGCCATTCCAGAGCTTGTATATGCCTTTTAAAGGTGTAGGCTCTCGTACGTGCGAAATAGCGGAACTGACTTATCAGAAGGTCATCATGCAGTGCGTGGCCAGCATCGCGGAAACGGAGCACGGAAAAGACGATGAAAACAGGGAGGAGCACCAATAGAAAAAGCGTCTCCGGGACGAAATAGAACAAAGGAGTAAGCAGCACGAACCACCCGCAGCCGCGGATCATGTAGCGGGTGAGGGCACGTCTCGGCACAGGGGTAATCTCCGCATCGACGTTGAATTCCGGAAGGATCCTGTCGAGATGCGCGCCAATCTGATCGCGTTTCAAAAGCGGAAACAGCACGAACTTCTGGCTGCTCTCGTACGCGCTGCCGCCGGCGGCCTCGACCTCCACGGTCGCGAGGGAGAAGGGCTGCCTGATCAGACCTTCGACAACCTTGACGGCCTGCACGCGGTGCAGTTTCAGACTCAGCTTCCGCTTGACGATGAGTCCGTGGGATATGTGGATCTCATCATTCTCGCGGGTCACAGTGAAGAACGCGTAGCGGATCAGGTAGCGCACGAGGGAGATGAGCCATGAGGAAAAAAGGTAGCTGATGGTCAGGGCCAGGATGATCAAGACGCCGCCGGCGAGCACCCATGAGGCGACCCTCTCCATCATATCATCGGGGATCATCGCGATCAGCTGGCCGATCACCGCGAGGCCGATCAAAGCGACGAATCCCGAGCCTCCAGATGTCGCGCCGGCGATGAAGAGCCTCTGCGTATCGGCTTGATAGACCGTATCCGGCGCTGAATCTTCAGATACTACATCCCCTTTCAGGGTCTCTTCAATCGCCGCCGCTTCTTCTTTCCTTAGCGCACGGACATAGAGTTCGGCCTCCTGAAGACCGCCGGCCGTCTCGATGCGGATGGAGGTCAGCTTGAGCGCGCGCAGGATCACCCCGGCTTCGCGGTTCACAGTCTGCACGCGTTCACTCTTGATATGCCGGCGCTTCTTCAAGAAGGCGCCGGAGATCGTATGGAGCGCGTCGCTTTCGTACTGATAGCGAAAGAACGCCCAGCTCCAAAGCCCGATCAAAAGACTCAGGAGGGCGACCGCAATGATGATTCCCGCGATAATGAGCACTCCGCGGAAAAGATCGAAACTCCCTATGCCTGCGATGCCGCCGAGCACAATGGCGAACCCCAGGTTCTTGAAAGTCTCGACCCCGAGCGCGAGGATCGCAGCGGGGTGCTGGCGTTGCATTTCAGACATCCTCATCACTCACAAGCGCCAGATTCGAGATCTTCGCCCTGAGCGCCTGAGCGGTCTCCTGCCTCAGGGCGGGAATCTTATGCGTGGTGCCCGCAGTGGAGATGCTCAACGTCGCAAGTGAGAAAAGCCTCAGGATGGGGCCGTGTTCGGTATCGACATGCTGCACTTTGGTCATGGGGATGAGCGATCGCTTGAAAACGATGAGGCCGTACTGGATGTCGATCTCATCCTCACGGATGTCATAGCCCCAATAGATCATGCGCACGGCGGGGATGATGACGATCTGGACCACCCCTGCCAGTGCTGTGAGGCCAAGCAGGATGAAGAGAACGAACATGGGGAAGACATCGACGAAACGCGCTAGAATAAAATAACCGACCACGAAAAGAAGTTCTATGAATAAAGCGATGCCGCCTTTTATGCGCCAGGCTTTCTTCGCATCCGGATGAATATGTTCTTTCGGCCGCCCAAAACTCATAACGAGCACCTCTCAGACTGTGATTTTTCTTTTCCTATGCTGTGTTGCATGCTTATCCTTATACATGTGGCGTTCGGCCATCTCGATGAGCGTCGCCACCGACTCGCCCTTTTTCCTGGTAGCTTTGCCCACGGCGAGCGAGAGGGGGATCGGCTCCTTTTGTTCATCCATGTGCCGTGAAAGCTCTTTGAGGAAGGTCTCGTTGGCATGCTCATCCGCATCCGGCCGGACGATGACGAATTCATCGCCGCCATAGCGCAGGAGGATGTCATCATCATTGACAAGCTCCGCAAGGGTCTCCGCGGTCCTCACGAGCAGCTTGTCCCCCACGCTGTGTCCGTAGGTGTCATTGATATCCTTGAGATTGTTCATATCGATGAACATCACCATGCAGGGCTGCGCATAACTGTCATACGCAGGCTGGATATATTCCTCCAGATAGGCACGGTTCTTGAGAGACGTCAGCTTGTCGTGGAAGCTGAGATACTGAAGCCTCTCTTTTTCAAGCGTCTGCCTGTGCATTTCGATGCGGAAATGCAGATAGAGCATGCTCGCGCTCAGCGCCAGCCCCATGAACGCAGAAAGCGTCATCCCATAGGGAATGAAAAGCCCGGACCTCAGAATCAAAGGAAAGAGAGCGAGATGCACGCCGAAAAGCAGATAGAACATACCATGGGCGCGAATAATAGTGTCGCTGGTCCTGAGAAGCTGCAGTCCGGCCACGGCGAAGAAAAACGCCGAGAAGGTATAGACCATCTGCTGGAAGATAGTCAGGGAATAATCCAGCACCGGCTGCGAGAGAATAAGGAGAAAGAAAGCGACCAGCACGAAGGTCCATCTCCGGCGAAAGGGAATGTCGCCGTAGGCATGAACGCCCTTTTGAAAGAAGAACCCCGAGGCAATGATGCCGAAGGAGAACAGATAACCGAACAGTGAACGTTCGGTATCGAGCGCGAGCGCGAAAGCGACGTAGGCAAGCAGCAACAACGTCCACGTTAAAAGCCATTCGCTGAGATAGCGACGCCTGGCACGCCTCTGGAAATAGAATACAACGCCCCACATGACGAGCGCCCCTGCGAAGAAAGAGGCCGTGAGCGTCTCAGAAAGCACGGTTGTTTCCATAACCTCCACTCCTGAGGAAATATTCTACAATAAGTCCTTCATATAATAATAAACGAAAACACTAGAAAATTCAAACCACGATATGAAGGGGCGCTCGAAAAGACTATCCAGTTTTTGAAACGCCCCGCATGAAGAGTGTCACAAAATCCTCCCTTGAAAAGATCCGCGGGACCGGATAGAACGGATTCGCCTCCTTGAACGCATGCTCCGCAAGAGGAGCGGGGTCGAACGCAGGGAGTTCCAAGGCTTTCGGGATGCCGAGCCGCCGGTTCAATCCTTTGATGGCTTCGATGAAGGCGTCGGCCTTCTTTTTTTCATCCAGACCTTCCACAGGGAGGCCGACCGTATCGGCAAGCAGGGCGAGCTCCTCACTTACCAGTTCACCGTAATATCGCAGAACAAGGGGGAGGAATACGGCGTTCGCTTTTCCGTGCGGCACTTCATAGAAGGCGCCCACTGCATGCGCGAGCGCGTGGACATTGCCCACATATGCACGCCGGAAGGCAAGTCCGGCTTGATAGGACGCCTCGAGCATGCCTTCGCGGGCGGCGGCGTCATTATCGGAATACGCGCGCTCGAGATATCTGAACACGCCCTTGACAGCCCTTTCTGCATGTTGGTCGGTTCCCTTGGTCCCCGAGCGGCTGATGCGGGCCTCGACGGCATGCGTGAGCGCATCCATGCCGCTGAAAGCGACCATGTGGGGAGGCAGGGTCTTGGTGAGCGCCGGGTCGAGGACCGCTATATCGGGTATCAGCGCATGGTCGTTGATGGTATACTTGCGGTTTTCCTCCCTGTCTTTCACCACTGCCGTGATGGAAACCTCGCTGCCGGTACCGGCGGTGGTAGGCACAGCGATCAGGAAGGGAAGCTTCTTCTTCACTTTCCAAACACCCTGCATCCTGTGCAACGGTTTCGAGGGGCGGGTGATACGGGTTCCGAGAGCCTTGGCTGTATCGATCACGCTGCCGCCGCCGATCGCTATAAGCATGTCGGCACCTTGCTCTCGGTAAAGGTCGACCCCGGCTTCGATGGTCTTTCTGTCGGGGTCCTCCTCGACCTTATCGAAGATGGTGATGGTTTTCCTGTCAGAGAGGTCTTCGATGAAACGGCCGACTGGCGCAAGGTCGAGGACGTGTGTGTCGCTCACAATGAAGATATGGTCCTCTTCACGGGTTGCGAGCATGTCCTTGAGTGCGTTCAGCGCACCTTCGCCGCTCATCTTCCTGGGCTCGCGCCATCTGAAGACGCATGCCGCAAAACGCATCAGGCTCTGGTAGAGACGATAGATCTTCATGCATATCCCTCCTCATCAATCATTATATACGAACACCCGCCGAGAAACAACGAAACACATTGCCAAAGCGCCGCGGGTTTGCTACACTTGAGGTGGGCTCACCATGTTCTCCCGTCGGAGAACTTTTTTAATTCAAGGAGGCAGATTATGAAACAACCGGCATTCATATTCATCACCGGAGGCGTTGTCTCAAGCCTCGGGAAAGGCATCATCGCCGCATCTTTGGGAAGACTGCTGAAAAACAGGGGGCTGAAGGTCGGCATACAAAAGCTCGACCCTTATATCAACGTCGACTCGGGCACTCTCTCGCCGTATCAGCACGGTGAGATCTATGTCACCGCGGACGGAAAGGAATGCGATCTGGACCTCGGACATTATGAGAGGTTCATCGATGAGACACTCGATAAGAACGCCGACCTCACCGCCGGCAACATCTATCAGGATGTCATCCGAAGAGAGCGGAGCGGGGAGTTCCTCGGCAAGACCATCCAGGTCATCCCGCACATCACCGATGCCATCAAGGAGAACATCCTCCGAGCCGCCGAAAGCTCCGGAGCGGATGTGCTCATCGTCGAGATCGGCGGCACTGTCGGGGACATCGAGTCCCTGCCCTTCCTCGAGGCGATCCGTCAGTTCCGCAAGGATGTCGGCGACGTACGCACGCTCTATCTGCACACCACGCTCGTCCCTTATCTCGAAGCGGCCAAGGAACTGAAGACCAAACCCACCCAGCACAGCGTCAAGGAGCTCAGAAGCCTTGGCATCCATCCCGATATCATCGTTCTGAGGACTAAGCAAGCCCTGGGCGACGCCATCAGGGAGAAGATCGCGGATTTCTGCGATGTGGAGAAATCCCACGTGATAGAGGCGCATGATCAGTCCAGCATCTACGCCGTACCGATCAGCTTGAAAAAAGAGGGCCTCGACGACCGCGTTGATAAAAAACTCGGACTCGATACAGCCCCTCCGGAAATGGGGGAATGGCAGGCCATGGTCGAGCGCATGGAGAAACCGGAACGCGAGGTCACCATCGGCCTGGTGGGGAAATACGCGCGCTTCGAGGATGCGTATCTCTCCATATCGGAAGCCTTCGTGCATGCCGGGGGCGATCTGAAAACACACGTGAATCTCCGGTTCATCGATACCGGTTCCTTCGATATGCAAGCGCCCGGCGATGCGCTCTCCGATGTTCACGGCATCCTCGTCCCCGGAGGCTTCGGCCCTCGCGGCGCCGAGGAGAAGATCGCCGCTGTAAAGTACGCGAGAGAGAACAACATCCCCTTCTTCGGCATCTGTTACGGCATGCAGCTCGCCATCGTCGAGAGCGCAAGGAATCTCGCAGGTCTCGAACACGCCAACACCATCGAAGCCGACCCAAAGACGCCGCATCCAGTCGTGCGTCTCGAACACGGCCAGGAGGAGACGTCCGCCTTCGGCGGCACGCTCTTCCTCGGAGAGGACGCCTGCGCCTTCACGTCATCCTCCCGCATCGAGGCGATCTATGAAAAAAGCGACATCGAGGAACGTCATCGACATCGCTACATATTCAACCTTGACTATCAGCACACCCTCGAGAAGGCCGGCATCATCTTCTCCGGCAAGCACCCTGCACGCGGGGACATAAAAGCCATCGAACGCGACGACCATCCCTTCTTCATCGCTGTGCAGTACCATCCGGAATTCCTCTCAAGACCCAATGCGCCGCATCCTTTGTTCAGGGAGTTTATCTCACACGCGCTCAGTCAGGAATAGATCTTCGGCTTCAAGAGCCCGACATAGGGAAGATTGCGGTAGCGTCCTTCATAATCGAGCCCGTAGCCGACGACGAAGACGTTGGGGATGCGGACACCGATGAAATCAGGGGTATAATCAATCGCCCGTCCTTCAGGCTTGTCGAGCAATGTCACGACCTTGACCGAGGCCGCGCCGCGATGCTCGAGCAGTGAGATGACGGCCCTCAGGGTGCGGCCCGAATCGACGATGTCCTCGGCGATGAGGATATGGCGGTCCTTCACCGCCATGTCGATATCCTTCTCGATCTTGACATCGGCCGCCGCATGCAGGCCGCCGTAATAGCTCGAGACATCCATGAACGCGAGCTCGAGATGAAAATCCAGCCGCTGGACAAGGTCGGACATGAAAAGGATGCATCCCTTCAAAAGTCCGACAACGATGGGACACTTGCCGGCATACGCGTGTTCAAGCTCGCCCTTCAGCCTTTCGATGATGCGGCCGATCTCCTCTTCAGAGACCACCGTTCTTTCGATATCCTTATCAAGCTGTTTCATGGGGCACCCCGCTTTCTGTGAAGGCGTGTTATCTTCATTGTATAATGTCTCGTTCGTAAAAGAAAGCCCGGTTCGACGGACTATGTAAAGACGAACGCTCGCGAGCGTTCGTCTGTTTTTTATTCGTGCAGGCTCTTGTCGATGCCTTCGAAGTCATCGAAGAAGGCATCGGTGTTCTCAAAGGTCATGATCGTCACCACCGGAGGTGTGAAGGGGCTTCCGGGGAGCGGCAGCGGGCTTTTGAGCTCGAACGATTCGAAATCTCCGTCCAGATACCATTCGAACAGCTTATCCTCGCCGTCCTGCATGGTGAAGGTGGTCTCCGCGTGGACATCGAAGGTCTTGTCATCGAGATTATATTCCACATCGAACGCCTCCAGCTCATCGCCCTCGAGTTCCGATTCCCTCGGGAACGTCGAGAGCACCTGGACGAGGTCCCTGAAATGATCGGGGACATCGTCGACGCCTTCGCGCGCTTCTTTTGTATATTCATCATCACCGTCGGGAACGTAATTATAGCGGTATATATGGGTCTCGTCCATGTAGATGTAGGTGACCAGCTTCTCTTCTTCTTCAAGCAAGTCGTATATTTCAAAATAAAGTTCCTGATCGCCGCGCTTGTGCAGGTTATAATTCATATGGAAATCGTCGCCTTCTGTCATGGTCGCCTCATTCTCATTGCTCATGCTGACGTTCTCCCAGCTGTCAACCTCTTCTAACAAATCCTCTTCCAGCCTCTCGAAGCTGTCCGTCGTCTCTCCGCAGGCGGCGAGCCCCATGACGAGTATGAGCGCGACGCCGATAAGCATCTTTTTCATGACTTCAACCTCTTTCTATTTTCTTTTTATTCAACCCTAACGCGAAAAATAGTCAATGTCAATCCATGAGTGCAAAATGCAAAAATATTCCACCCCGCGGCTTTGTTTTCATGACGTATGCCTGCCACAACGGCTTAAGCCGTGTTATAATGTAACATGATTCATCATAAGGAGGAGGAATACCATGCCATTACTTGTAAGTCCTGGATTCGCCACAGGTTTCACTCTTTTGTTCGCAGCCGTCCTCATCGGGGTGTTCGGACTGCTCAGAATCATCATTGAAAGAAAGAAAGAGACGCTTTCTGTCCGCAATATCATCGCGGCGTACACGGGTTTCATCCTCATTGTCATCATAGCCTTGATGGTGATCGCCTGGCTGTGGGGCTATGACATGGGCGAGACGTTGCAGGATGGATGGAGCGGCCTGATCGCCGCCGTAGAGGAGAGCATCCCGCGTCTCATCAGTACAGTAGTCATTCTGCTTGTGGCCTTGCTGGTGCTAAAAGTCGCACGCATCGGCCTTTATAAATTAGAAGCGCAGCCATCCCCTAACCAGAAACGAAAAAAGACTGTGACGAAAGTCATTTTGAGCATTATAAAATACGCCATCGCCATCATCGCCCTTCTGGCGTTGCTCACGACCTGGGGATTCAATATCGCACCGGCCCTCGGCGGGCTCGGCATTGTCGGCCTTGTCATCGGTCTCGGGGCACAGAGCTTCATCAACGACGTGATCAGCGGGTTCTTCATCATCTTCGAACATCATTTCGACGTCGGCGACTGGGTCGAAATCGATGGCTTCATGGGAGAAGTCACGGACATAGGCCTTAAAACGACCAAGGTCCGCAACATCAAGGGCGAGGTGCGCGTCTTCAACAACGGCGGCATCGGCCCCGTCTCCAACTTCTCCATCTCAGAAGCGGTGGCACTTGTCGACTTCGGCATCGCCTACAAGGAGGATGTGCAGACGACCATAGAAGTGCTCGAGAAGGAGCTCCCGAAAGTGCATGAAGAGCGGGAGGAGCTTCTCGAGACGCCACGTGTCATGGGCATCACCGACCTCGCCGACAGCGGTGTGGAGATGCGCATCATGGCCCGGACCAAGACCATGACCCAATGGGGCATGGAGCGACTGCTCAGACAGCGCATCAAGGAGATTCTCGATGCGCACGACATCGAGATCCCCTTCCCGCAGGTCGTCGTGCACAAACCCTCAGAACAATAACAACAATCATTGAAAAGGGGCGTCTGATATGTTCCTGGAATGGCAACGTGATGTCATCCTCTTCTTCCAGCAGTATCAAAACGCCTTCACCGAGGTATTCTTCCGCTTCATCAGCTTCCTGGGCGACCCGCCCTTCTATCTCATGCTGCTGGGGTTCTTCTACTGGACCTACAACAAGCGCGCCGGAGAGTACCTCGGCTTCACCCTCGGGGTAAGTGTCACCATCAACAATATCCTTAAAGGCGTCTTCATGCTGGAAAGACCCTACATCGCGCACCATGAAGTGAAAAACATCCGCGACAGCATCCCCACGGGCTCTTCCTTCCCGAGCGGGCACGCACAGAGCAGCTCCACACTCTTCTACAGCATCGCCCGCTACTTCAACCATCCCCTCGCCTGGGGAATCGCCGTCCTCATCATGGCGCTCATGATGGTGAGCCGTATGTTCCTCGGCATGCATTATCTTCAGGATGTCCTCATCGGAGCACTTCTGGGAATCCTGCTCGCTGTAGGATTCTACAAGCTCTTCCAGCACTACGAACATGACCAGGGGAAGCTGCATCGCATCTATCTTCTAATCCTTCTGATTCTCGCCGTCCCGGGTATTTTCCTCACGCATGTAAGCGACTTCTACAGACGCTTCGGCATCCTCGTGGCGATGGTGGTCTCCGTCATCGTCGAGAAACGCTTCATCAATTTCACCACGCGGGTGGAATTCCCCAAGAAGGTCTTCAGGTTCATCACCGGGACCGGCATCACCGTGTTCTCGCTCACGCTGATCGGCGTCGGGCTTGAATCGCTTGCCGTCGAGAACGACATCATCAAGAACCTTTTCGATTTCACCCATCTCTTCCTGGGGACGATGATCGGCTTCACCCTCTTCCCTTACTGCTTCAACCGTCTCAACCTATAAAAAAAATAGCCATGCAGCGCTGCATGGCTATTCTCTTGTGAAAAGATAGCGTAGAATCTCCTCATAGACCGTCGTCGTCTGCTCGGCGTAGGCGATCTCCCGCGCCCGCACCGGATAATCGGTGATGATGCCGTCGACACCCGTTCGGCTTACCTCACGGAGCCGCGCCTCGCTGTTCACCGTCCAGACATGGGCGGTCTTGTCGGCGCGGTGCGCGGCGTCGATATACTGAGTGTTATTGAGAAGGAAGCGCTTCTCGAAAGCGAAATGGTCGAAGGCGTCGTCCCTCGTCACCGCTCCAGGGCCGCCGCCGTAGACCGCGGCCAGCAGAAGGACAGTCTCTATATCCTCATTCTGCTCTTTGACATGGCGCAGTTTCTCCTCCTCGAAGCTCATGATCTTCGAGTCCTCGAGCTCATACTCCTCGAAAAGCGCGACAACATCCTCGGTAAGGGATTCGCTCTCAGGCTTGATCTCGACGAAGTACGGGACCTCCTCGCCGAAATGCATGAAGACAGCCTCGAGCGTTGGCACGCCCTCGCCTTCGAAAGCGGGGTCGAACCAGCTGCCTGCGTCGAGGTCGCGGATGTCCTCGTATGCCATGTCGCTGACACGGGGGTCGCCCTCGACATCCGTCGTGCGGCCGAGCGTCGAATCATGGATGACCACCGGAACCCCGTCCTCGGTCGCATGCACATCGAGCTCGATGTAGTCGGATTGCTGCTGGATGGCTTTATCGAAAGCGGCCATCGTGTTCTCGGGGGCATCGGCCGAGGCGCCGCGATGCGCGATGATGTCCGGACGGGTCATAAGCGCGAAATCATTTCCACCGGCCACCACCGTGGTGACGGTGGCTATATTCGCGGCCAGCAGGACCACTCCCGCGGCGACAGCGCCGCGCTTGAGCCACCGCTTAGAGAGGCTGGGCAAACTGTAATCGGGGACGTCCGGCGCATCGGGCTCGCCGCCGGCGCGCCGATACCATGTATAGGTGAGCGCATGATTGATCGGGACGAGCACGAGCGAGGCGACGAACCCCGCGACAAAGTAGAAGATATAAAGCACCGTGAGCAGAATGCCGAGCACTGTCTCCTGTCCGAAGGTGATCCAGATGAACGCAGCGGCGAAGAGCACGATTAAGGCATAGAAAAGATAGAGCGCGATATTCAGTATGACATTGAGAACGATGAATTCAGACAGGAATTTGAAACGTCTGCCGCGCAGGATGGCGCGGCGCTTCATAAGGGCCTTCCTTACTGGAAGTTTCTCGAACACTGTAATATTGAAGAGATGTATGCCTTCGAAAAAGAGGACCACGAACAAGGCCAGCACTCCATAGAAAAGCAGACGGAAGGTGAAGTCATCGTAGATATAGTCCATGATGAAAGGCGGCAGGCTCATCGTCGCCGCCACTCCGGCGAACTGCAGAAGCTCGACGGTGACGATGAAGAACATGCCGCTGAGAAGGAAAAGGACGTGCCCCTTCCTCAATGGACTTCTTATCCGGTGCGCACCGATGTGCAAAAGGGAGAGGAAGGGAACGCTCTCCCTGTTCTCGCTCAGCTGAAAGAGCGTGCCCAGGAATACGAGTTCGACGGTGAAATAGACGGCGATCAATATAAAGGCCACTATGAGCAGGATGATCGTCACCGGATTGCTCAAAAAATCGTATGCCGTGTGCGTGCTCACATACGAAAGTCCGGACGCCCGCATGGAGAGACGGACGATGGCGCGGGCGATCGGAATGATCAACAACACACCGAGAATCCGGTAGAATAGCTCGAAGACCAGGAGCGTACGAAGATTAAAAGCGAGCGTATCGAATACATGTCTGAATGTGCGCCGCATGTTTACCCTCCTCCGTGTCACACTCTACAAGAGAAACCTTGCCTGCGCAAGCAGGTCGCTCGTTGACTCATTCATGTTCGAAGCCGAACGGCTGGGTGAGCGTGAACGCCTCATTACTCCGGCCTTCATCACGGACGATCTCGGCGCGTACATAGTCGCCTTCGAATCCGTCATAATCGAATGTGGCCCCTGTCCCTACGACTCTTCCATAGTCCCGGGTGAAGCTCTCATCCATCATATCATCATCATACTCGGTCGTCTCAGTGCCGCTGATCCAGCGGACCTCGTCATAATCGCCGGCCACACTGATATCGATGGTCTTCTCCTCCTCATCAACAATGATCGATTCGATCGTCGGAGAATCGACGGCTTCAGGGCTCGAGTAGGAAGCATAGAAACGACCCTCGATCATGGAGGTGCGGAAATCATCGTGCGTGAATGATTCAAGCATGTGGTACGTGTAGGAACGGAGCGCTGTCGATCCGTGGTAGTCATCATTCGCGAACGCCCATATCGGCCTTTCCGGCATCGCTTCGGCGAGCAGCGCGTCCCAGAGATGCCTGTCATAGGGGTAGGCGTTCCTTCTATTGAAGACCTCGATGCCGAGCAGTTCATCCTGTGCGTAGTCATCGAAGAACTCCAGATACCATTCAGGCGAATATTCGTCTTCAGGACTATAATCCTCCGTACTGTCCCAGTACCTGCCCGGATGCGCGAAGAACATGATCGCATCCTCGTCTTCAGCGAGGATGTTGTCCATGGCTTCGCGTTCCGAATCATACGTCACATTCTGCGTGCAGTACGTGGTGAAGAGTCCATTGAAATGGTGCTGCTGGCTGTATTCATTGCCGGGGATGTCGAGCATCCCTAGTTCGTCCGGGGCGCGGTCTTCATACCTTGTATCGATCTCGGAGAAGCGCCATTCGTTATAAGTGACAAGGTCATGGTCCGTCAGCGCGAGCGCACGGTATCCATGTTCGTGATAGAGATCGACCGCCTCGTCGGGATAATCATCGCCGTGTCCCGCATCGGCGTCGGTGTGCGTGTGCAGATTGGCGAGGACCTCCTCGTCCGCCTCCCAGTCGACATCCTCATAGGGATTCACTACCATGGTGGTATCGATGCTCTGACAAGCGTAGAGCGAGAATGCAAGAACTGCGAGCAGCGTCACTGTGAGATATTTTTTCATATCATAGCCTCCCGGATGGTAGTTGACATTTCATTATACTATAGATACCCGAATGAAAAAAGCCTTCTCTTTCTACCAAAACATTTGAAAAAAAATATGCATCTTCTGACGAAAAACAAAGAGAATTTTGCTACAATGACCTTGTGAGGTGAATCGCATGGAAGCTTTCTTCGAACTGAATGCCTTCTTCATCCTGTTCTATCTGATCACAGTGCTCTGGATCGGCGAGTTCATCATCTTCCCCTCGAGCTTCGACGCCGATGACTACAGGGAGAAGCGCTCCTTCTTCCGCATCCTCGGAGGCGTCATCGCCAGCATCCTGTTCACCATCACCCTCACCTTCTTCGGCGTGTTCACACTGGAGGGTACGGGCGCAGACACCCTACGCGTCACGGGCATCATCTTCTATATCATAGGCATCCTCCTGCGCTACAGCGGCTCTATCTATCTCGGCCCCTACTTCACACGGAACGTGAGCGTGGGAAGGACACAGGAACTCGTGAGCACGGGCCCGTATAGAATGCTCCGGCATCCGCTCTATCTCGGACTCTTCCTGCTGACGGTCGGCGTGCCGCTCTTTTTCTCCAACCTCTTCGCCATTGCCGTCGCCTTTCTCATCGGCATCCCCCTCAACATCCGCATGAAAAACGAAGAGAAGGCGATGGAGAATGTACTCGGAGACACTTACCGCACCTGGAAGAAGACGCGTTATCGATTCATCCCCTATATCTATTGAAGGAGTGACGCTATGAACAGACGCATTGTCATTGTAGGCGGTGGTCTCGGCGGCATGTCCGCGGCCATCACGCTAGCCAAGACGCACGATGTCACCCTGGTGGAGAAGAACGATCATCTGGGTGGAAAACTCAACGAGGAAAAGCGCGACGGTTTCACCTTCGACCTCGGCCCCTCCATCCTCACCATGCCGCACATATTTGAAAAGCTCTTCACCATGCATGATAAACGCATGGAGGATTACGTCGAGATTGAGCCAGTCCGGCCGCACTGGCGGAACTTCTTCGAGGACGGAACTATCATCGACCTTCCCGCGTCCTTGGACAAAGTCATTGAAAACGCGGACATCCGCGAAGAGGACATGGGCGGACTTCATAGCTTCTACCGCTACGCGGAGAAACTCTATCAGTTCTCAAACAAAGTCTATTTCGAGAATGAAAGCGAGCGGAAGCTTCATACATTGAAACATTACAACCCCTTCAAGATCATCCCGCACAGTGACATGAGTCACACCATGGACGAAGGGGTGCGGAAATACATCGACAACCCCTACCTCGTCGAGATTCTCAACTTCTTCATCAAGTACGTGGGTTCTTCCCCCTTCGACGCTCCGGCGATCCTTAACCTCCTGCCCTATATCCAGTGGAAATTCGACCTCTGGAGTGTAAAGGACGGCATGCACAACCTCGCCAAAGGCATGGAGAGACTCATGGAGGAAGTCGGCGTGACCATCGTGAAGAACCAGCACATCAAAAGTGTCGAGAAGAAGGACGGGCGCATCGTCCGCCTGTACACGGATGATGCCGAATACGAGACCGACCAGGTCATCTCGAACATGGAGGTCATCCCCTTCTACGAGGAAGTGACCAAAGAACCCGACGAAAGAATCAAACCCTACCGGGAGAAATATCCCCCCGCCTGTTCTGGATTCGCACTGCATCTCGGCGTCGGCACGCAATACGAGCAGCTCGCCCATCACAATTTCTTCTACGCGAAAGAACAAAGAGCGCACTTCGACAGCATCTTCAAACACCACACACTGAGCGACGACCCGACCATCTATCTTGTCGCCCCGATGAAGAGCGACCCCTCGCTCGGACCACAGGGAAGCGAGATCATCAAGATCCTTCCCCACATCCCCGTTATCGACGACGAAAAACCCTTCACCGAAGAGGAATACAGCGCCTTCAAAACCCACGTGCTCGATAAGCTCGAGCGCATGGGACTCAAGGACCTCAGGAAACACATCGTCACCGAGACGCTCTGGACGCCCGAGACCATCCGCGAGATGTATCGCTCGAACAAGGGGTCCATCTACGGTGTACTTTCCGACAAGAAAATAAATCTGGGGTTCAAGACCCCCAAACAGAGCGCCTTTTATGAGAATCTACTCTTCGTCGGAGGCAGCGTGAACCCCGGCGGCGGCATGCCGATGGCCGTCCTCAGCGGCCAGCAGGCCGCAGGACGATTGATGAAAGGAGAATCATAGATGTTTCTCGATGCACAAAAGGAGATCATCCTCTTTCTGCAGGAATATGCAAACACAGTGACCGAAGTGTTCTTCAGCGCCGTGAGCTTTCTCGGAGACCCCGAGTTCTACATCCTTCTCCTCGGGCTCATCTACTGGGTGCTCCACAAGCGGCTAGGGGAAGTCCTCGCCGTCACCCTCGGCACATCGATAAGCCTCAATAACGTCCTCAAGGGCATCCTCATGATCGACAGGCCCTTCCAGACATACGATGAGGTCCAGAACCTCCGCGAATACGGCGCGACAGGCAGTTCGATGCCGAGCGGACACGCACAGGGCAGCTCGACGGTGTTCTTCGCCATCGCCCGGCATTTCAACCGCCGCAACGCCTTCATCGTCGCATCCGTGCTTGCCGTGCTGATGATGATCAGCCGCATGTTCCTCGGCGTGCACTATCTTCAGGACGTCGTCGCCGGCACCGCCATCGGCATCCTCGTCGCGCTCATCATCTATTCGGTCTATGACAGGCTGGAAAGTAACGACACCGCCCTGCACCTCTTCTATTTCCTCCTCATCCTGGCCTTCTTCCCGGGTGTCATCCTGCTTGCCGACAACGAGACCGCCAACGACTTCTTCCGCGGCTACGGCATCCTCACAGGCTTCGCCGCGGCGATCATCATCGAAAAGCGGTTCGTCAATTTCACGCTCGCCATCCCCTGGTTCAAGAAGATCCTCCGCTACTTCATCGGCATCGCCCTGATGCTTCTCGTCATGGAAGTCTTCGGCAGGGCGTTCGAAGGGGTCGAGGACGTTGCCAGGAGCAATGTGCTCGACTTCATCCGCTTCTTCGCCGTCGCCTTCATAGGCTTCGGCATCTATCCCATAATCTTCAAGGCCCTGCGCTTTTAACGAGTGTACATAAAAAAAGGAGCGATCCGTTCGCTCCTTTTTCATATCCAAGTGGTCGGGACGACAGGATTTGAACCTGCGACCCCTTGCACCCCATGCAAGTGCGCTACCAAACTGCGCCACGTCCCGCTCTTATGTATTATAACAAATTTTTTTCATATGGAAAGGAGGAAATGCAATTTTTTAAAGGGTTGCTTGAAAAGCATATTGTGTCGGGGGTCTGCATGATACAATGGATGTGGAGGTGAGTGTATGGGAGAGATGAGCAAGGGCGATCTGCTCAATGAAGACGGGACACTCAAGGAGGCGGGCTATGCGTTTTCCGCCGTCAAGACCTACAACAAGGAAGCAATCAACGCTTCAAGGCTGAGGATCAAGGAATGGGACTATCACTTTCTCGAAAGCGACACCTTCGGCGTTGCGCTCACCATCGCCGACAACGCCTACATGGGGTTTTTGAGCGTCACCTACATCGACTTCGAACAAGGGACCTATCACACGAGACACAAGATTCCGCCGTTCCCGATGGGAAGGACCGGGCATCCCCGTACGCCCTCAAACGGCAGGATCAACCTCAGAAAAGGGGACTTCACCTTCAACTATAGCTACACGGAGGGAAAGAGGAAACTGCACGCGCACATAAGGAATTTCAAAGACGGCGAACCTTTCAGCCTGCAAGCGACGCTCAAAGACGAACCGCAGGATTCCATCGTCGTCGCCATCCCCTTTGAAGAGAGACAAGACGCCTTCTACTATAATCAGAAGACCCCCGGCTACCTTGTCGATGGCCGGGTCTCGCTGGGCAAGGAGACCTTCGCTTTCAGCGAGGACGCCCGCGGCATTCTCGATTGGGGCCGCGGCGTATGGCCCTACAGGACCACCTGGTACTGGGCGACGGCGCAAAAGAAATATGAGGGGCGCCTGATCGCCCTGAACCTCGGATGCGGTTTCGGAGACACAAGCGCCGGGACGGAGAATACAGTCTTCATCGACGGCAAAGCGCACAAGCTCGGAGACATCCGCTTCGAGATTACGAAGGATGAAAAAGGCCGCGAACTCATCATGAAGCCCTGGCGTCTCGCATCGGACGACGGGACAATCGACCTCACGTTCACACCGGAGATCGACCGGCACGACCGCGCCAACCTGGGGCTCTTATTCACCGACCAGCATCAAGTCTTCGGCCGTTTCAACGGCACTGTCCAGACGAGCGATGAAACACTGGTGATCACTCGCATGCGCGGCTTCGCCGAAGTCGTGCGCCATCGGTGGTGATCAGCGCCTGAGCCCTTCGATATAGGCGCTGATCAACGGACCTAGATTCTCCGCGACGTACCCGCCCTCCATCACGGAGAAAAGCGGGACGTCGAAGGCTGACAATCGTTCGCCGATTTTCCTGTAGGCTTTTTCTGTAAGACCGAGCGAGGCGAGCGGGTCGTCCGCATGCGCATCGAATCCGGCCGAGACCGCGATCTGTTCGAAGGAGAGGTCGATGGTCGCTAAGGCTTCATCGAAGACCTCGAGATAATGCTTATCGCCGGGGACCGAGGTGAAGCCGTGATTATAGACTCGGGGGCCGCGCTTTTCACCGGTGCCGGGGAATATGCCGATGCGATGCAGGGAAAGATAGAACACATTCTCATCTCGTGCAAAGATATCCTCCGTGCCGTTGCCGTGATGGCCGTCGAAATCGACGATCAATGTCTTGAGGTTTGAACGTTTCACAGCGATAGCGAGATTGTTGAAATAGCAGAAACCGCCCAGAAAATCCCTTCCCGCATGATGTCCGGGAGGACGGGCGAGACTGAATCCGCTTCTTTTCTGCGCCTCAATCGCCGCCCCGGCTGAAAGGCGGGCGTATCGATAGATGTTCTCATGCGCCGGGGTGTCCGGGTCAAAGAACGTCCCTTGTCGCACGTTATCGACGTGCGACGTATCATGCACGCGGGCGATATCGTCATAGGATGCAGGGCTGCAGCCTATGATCTCGTGGTTTTCTTTCAGATAATCATACGCCTTTTTTAGGCGCTCCGGACTTTCGGGGTGCCCTTTTTGTTCATAGGCGAGGACATCATCGGTATAGATAATCTTCATCGCAGACCTCCTAAGCGAGTCACCTTCGCGATACAAAAGCCGCGCTTCTAAAACGGCTGATAAGGTTTCGGAGTCCTTTTAAGCTTTTAACGTCTTCTCCGGTAGGTTTTCGATTTTTCTCTTGTGAACATGCCTAACAGGAATAAATCAAGGAACACGACCTGCAGAACCTTAAAGATTCCTTTCGTAATCTTTTCCATGCTTTTCATGTTTTCACCCCTCCTGCATGATATGGAAGTTCTGTGCCTCGCGTTTTGGTGTAACTTAGTGAATGATATTTCCTCTGCTATCTGATTAAGTTCGAGAATATCCATGTCATCGGTTATTATGATCGTCATATGGTTGATAGTGTTTTCAAGTGCCGGCTTTAGGACGAACAAGGCACTTTCCGAGTGTCCCGTTTTTCATAGGCGAGCACTTCATCGGTGATTTTTCATCCTCGTTGTCACCTTCATGATACAACATGCCAGCCACCTTCGTCATCCGTTTTCTGTGCAACGCTTGACATGGCATGACGTATGCTCTATACTTATATATATAACTATATAACTTGGAGGGCGGCCATGGAGAATATATTCGATTATAGTTCCCCGCTTTATATGCAGGTGAAAGAGAAAATCGAGGCACTGATCCTCAAGGGCGATATCCAGGATGGCGAGAAGCTCCCTTCGACAAGCGAGATGGTGCACTATTATAAGCTTAATCATCTCACGATTGCGAAAGGGGTGCAGTGCCTGGTGGACGAAGGCATCGTGTACAAGAAGAAAGGCAGCGGCACATTCCTGCAACAAGGGGGAAGGGAGAAACTCTTGAGGAAGAAACAAGAACGCTTCGAGGCCCACTACATACGCCCTCTTCTGGAGGAAGCGAAACGATTGAACTTAGATAGCGAGACAGTCATCGACTGGATCAGACGCACAAAGGAGCGTGAAATGAATGAATAATCTGGTGACAGGCAAAAACCTTGTCCTCGACTACAAGGAGGTGCGGGCACTCGAGAAGGTCTCCTTCTCTATGGAAAAAGGCAAGGTCTACGGCCTGATCGGCAGGAACGGCGCCGGCAAGACAAGTCTTCTCTCACTGCTCGCCTCCTACCGAAAAGCTGACAGCGGCACGTTGCATGTGATGGGGGAGACGCCGTTCGAAAACGCAAGGCGCATGCAGGATGTACAGCTTGTCTATCAGCGTGACCTTAGCGATGAGGACGACACAGTACAGGCCTATTTGAAAGCCTGCGCCGACTTTCGCAAGGCATTCGACTGGAAGTACGCCTACAGGATGATGGATGATTTTAATCTTGAAAGAACCTGGAAAGTGAACAGGCTCTCACGCGGCATGCAGGCATGCCTGCATGTGATCGAGGGCCTCGCAACAACGTCCGGTGTCACATTGTTCGACGAGATCCACAACGGGATGGACGCGCCCTCGAGACAGAAGTTCTACGAACATGTGCTCAGACGGCAGGAGGAAGGCCCCGGCCTCATCGTCCTCTCGACGCATCTCATATCGGAGATGTCATATCTCTTCGACCACATCCTGCTCATCGACGAGGGGAGAATCATCGAGGACAGCGACATCGAGACATTCAAAAGCAAAAGCGTCGCCCTAAGCGGCAACAAGGATGCAGTCGACGCCTTCAGCAAGGACCTCAATGTCATTGATGAACGCAGCCTCGGCGGTGTGAAGAGCGTCACTGTCTTCGAGGCGCTTTCGGAGAAGACATTAAAGGATGCGAAAGCGAAAGGCCTCGACATCACCGACGTCCCCGTGCAGGATGTCTTCATCAGTCTGACTAAGGAGAAGGATAGTGATGAAACCTAGACTCTACCTCACGGTGTTCAAGCGCCTCTACACACTCTATTCGAGATGGGCGGCCTATGTGCTGCTCATCATCGGGGCCATCTACACCGCCCTTTTCATATTCATCCCTGAGACGCGCACTATCGATTACGCCCTCATCAGCAACTTCCAGCAGGTCCCAGGAATATTCATGCTCATTGTCGGCATCATCACCGGGGCGGGCATGCTGAAGTTCTTCATCTATCACGGGGTCACGCGCAGGCACTTCTTCATCGGCACCCTGCTGAGCAGCGTCCTCCTCGCTGTGAGCTGGATGCTCATCGGCACGGTGCTGACATATGGTCTCTACGGCCTCGATGCCATCACGCCTATCGACGCCTCAAGGGAGATGGCGCCGCTCGCCGGTGAGAGCCGGGGTATGGCTGTGACCTTCATGAGCGGCGCGAGCACGACCCTCCTCTCCTTCTTCGTCGGCTGGATGATCGGCTTCGGTTTCTCGCGTTTCGGGGGATACGCAGGCTTCGGCGCTATCGCCGCCGGCATCGCCGTGCTGGGCATAAGAACCGAAGTCTGGGATAGCGAGACAACCTCCGTTTTCAATCTGCCGCGGTTCAACGAAGTGTTCGGCACATCGCTCCCCCTCGCTTTCGGCGGGACGCTCGCCCTCATCGTGCTCATCGGCGCGGCGCTCTTTCTCTTCATCCGCGAAGCGCCTGTCTCCGTCGATTGAAAAAGCCGCGCAAATGCGCGGCTTTCTATTACTCGGCCTTCTCGCCGATGGTGGTGATGTAGGCGGTGAAGAGCTCTTCGCCGTCCACGTCGATCGCCTCGTTGACGAGGTCGTCGTCGTATGCGGCGATGGCGCAGGCACCCATGTTGAAGTACCGGGCGGCGAGATAGAGATTCTGCGAGACGTGGCCGGCATCGAGAAATAGATAGCGGTATCCGCGCTCGCCGTAGCGATAGGTCATGCGGTAGCTGTCGGCCACCCAGATGAATGCGACGGCCGAATCACTGATCATGGGCTGGCCGAAACATCCTTCCTGAATCGCTTCCGCCTTTTCATGCGTCGCGAGGTGTTCGAGGGTGTGCGAGAGCGCCAGGTAACGGTAGAGCCCGGGGTCGAGCCCCTTGACGTTGTTGATGAGGAGGTAGGTCTCGAATGCATGACGGGCTCCGGCGGAGGGAACGGTCCTGAGTGTTGCCTTGCGGCCTTCCTTCCTCACGCCCTGCGTCGCGTAGAGTAGATAGGAGAGCCCTTCAAGGGTGAGCGGGGTGTCTGAATACTTGCGAACCGTCTCCCTCTCCCTGATGGCTATATCCAGCGTGAGCGCTCCAAGGGGCGCTGCGTAGGGGTCGGGAAGGGATAATGTCTCATTGACGGCGGGGCGTTCGAGCGGTGGTGCGTCCTTGCCCTTTTTATGGTCGGTCTCGGGCATGTTCTTCGGAATGGTCTTCTTCAGAAACGTCTTGCCGATGTTTTCCGGCATGGTCTCCCTCCTTTGATAGGCTATCTTCATTATAACACAGCGCATAAAAATAAAAACCGCACAAAGTGCGGTCTGAAATACTGAATCTGGAGCTAACGGGGCTCGAACCCGTGACCTCTAGCGAGCCATGCTAGCGCTCTCCCAGCTGAGCTATAGCCCCATTCCACAAGGATTTTACACGAAAACGAAGGAAATTTCAACACTTTTGTTCAATGCGGGTGGCTCAATTTATTATCCGGATCCGGTCTGTTCCCACATTTGTAAGCTGAATGCTGCCCTGCCACTCGCGCAGAAAGACATTCTCGAGGCGGACGCGGGCGCCTTCCTGCAGTCTTTGTGAACGTGCTCCTGCGAGATAGACATAGATGCTCGCGCCCTCGTCGTTGAGAATCATAGAGGAACCGGACAGTGATTCGACTTCCCCTTCGATGTCCATGAAACGGTGCATGTAGTCCTCCGGCGAGGCGAGCACCTCCTCGACCGTGGGTTCGAGACGCGGTTTTTCAAACAGCGGGTCGCTCTCGGTGTGAATGTGCCTCGAGGTCATTTCAGCGTTATGCTGAGCGAGCATCATGTCATAGCCGTACTGCGAGAGGCCGCTCGCCGAGACAGCCGTGTAGGCTTTTTCGATGAGCTCGAGGTTGAGCAGCCTGCCGTCATACCAGATATACGTCAGATGCCTACCAAAGGTACCGAGACGGCCGACTGTCGGATGTTCCTCCAGATGCCCCTTTTCAGGGTGCGGTTCATATTCGAGCACAATCGTGACCGCATCTTCTAGCACATCACAGACGAAGTCGCTCGAGGCCATGCCCCAGGGTTCGATGCGGCCGGTCGATTCCGGCGTGTCGATATTGAGATAGCGCGCATTGATATACATCCCGTCCGCGGTGAAATGCGTGGTGTCACCGTCGATGCAGCGCTCGAGCTCGGCTTCGCCGATCCCATCCTCCGGGAAGGATCTGTTCTCATAGTCCGAGGGGTCCAGACTCAATCGGTCGGTAAGCGGGGTAAGGAGCGTCTCACCGTCATAGGGCTCGGTTTTGGCATATAAAGTCAGGTCTTCTTCAATCTTGCTGTCCGCGTCGAAACGTTCGGTGTACGCTTCATCGTACCAACCGAGGAAATAAGCGGTTTCCAACTCCGGCATCGGAACCCTTTCAAGCGTCGATTCCGCGTCGGTGCCCACCGTCTCATACACGGCGCCATCGAGCATGAACGTCACTTCATGAGGCCGCTCACAAGCAGCGAATAGGAACAATGCCAAAAGCATGAGCGCCGTCAGAGTCTTTTTCACAAGCATCACCTTCATTCAGTCATAATCAGAGAGCACGTCCTGCATTTCAGTGGGAAGGCCTGTCATAATCACATCAGCGCCGGGCTCGAGCAAGCGCCGCATTTCATCCGCGTCATTGATAGCGAAATATATTACTGCGTGGTTCTTTTCATGAGCTATATCGATGATTCTCTCGGTGGAGAGGTTCAAAAGCAGGAAATCCGGTGGCATGATGAGCGCATGGGCACTGCTTTCATGCACGCCTTCCATCCGGAAGAGCTGGAGCGAATAGAACCGCACGACGCTGATAAGCCCCGGCACATACATGAGGTCCGGATGAGTCGTTTGCGAGGCCTCCATCAGCTCTAGTTCGACGATGCTCCTGAAGGAGCCGAGAAGGATGCGGTCGAAGGTGTCATATTCATCATCGAGACGCTCCATCAGATCAAGGACTTTTTCGGTCGTTCTCACGCCCGTCTCGCCTGAAGGCTTGATCTCGAGGACCATCTTGTTGTCGGGGAACGCGGTGATCAGCTCTTCAAGTGTCGTCGCGAGGAATTTCTCATCATGACGCGGCTCGACTCCCTCGGGATAGTCGACATCCTTCGGAGTCACCTCTTCGCCCGCATCATTGAGATAGGGATGCAACCCATCACTTTTTCTATATCCATGCCGGTTCGTGGGATTCTCATGGCCGAAACAGATCTCCTCTTCCATAAGATAGGAGTACTCTATGTCCTCTGTGTCCGCTTCCTTGAGGGATGTCTGCCTGTCAAAAGTCAAGTCGTGGCTCAATACCAGCTCTTCATCCTTCGTAAGAACCACGTCGGCTTCCATGATGATGTCCTCGTTCACGCTATAGGCATTATAGAAGGCCTCGAGGGGGTTGCCGGGAAACTCGAGCCTGCCGCCGCGATGCGCGGCGAGCATCGTTTCATCGCTTCGGAAGGGATTCTCCCCCTCGATATTCTCCTGAACAGGGACGACCATGAGCCGTGCAGTGACACCTGCGGTCGATAGCGCTATGAGTATGCATAGGACAATAAGTACCTTCTTGAGCATGGGAATCCCTCCGGATGTTTGAGATTCAAATGCTTCTGAGGCCATCGGAGAGCGCGAAGATGGCGCCGATGAAAAGGAGCGGGACCATGACCGCCAGCGCCAGAATCACATAGTCGGAACGCGTAGCGCGAAAACGGTCGAGACCGGGCAGCGCTTCAGTCTTCGGCAATGCAAGCAGTCTGGCCGTAAAATAAATGAAGCCAAACATCAACAAACCGGCGAAGACGCCGTCTGAGAGGAAATGCGCACCGAACGACATGCGGGAGATGGTCATGAGCGCTCCGAAGACAACCGGCACGAACAATCCGAGACCGTATTTGATGAACGCCGTGACCTTGCGCGTCCCCTTGAAAAGGAAGAAGAACGCGAACCATGCAAAGACAGTCGAGCAATGGCCGCACGGAAAGCTCATGTCGAAAGCGCCCAAGTAGGGGACGGCAATCTCGAAAGGCCGGTAGAACTCGGTCTCGCATGCTAACATTTCCGGACGCGGGCGTGCAAACACCCCCTTCAGCAATAGTCCGTTCATCAACCCGCTGAAGACCAGGGTGGAAAGCACGAGGAGCGCTCCCTGACCACGCATATCCTTGAAGGCGGAAAAGGCGTCGCGCTTGATAAAGGATAAAAGCAGAATCGGCGCCCCGATAGCGAGCGGTACGACGAAGAACGCCGCATGCAGGGGGTAATAGAAGAAAGAAAGCCACGCGCTGCCTCTGCCGACCCATTCGCCGCCATCGTAGAAATAGGCGCTCGTGCGCATGTCGATCGCGCTCAGCCAGAACAGCGCCGTGAAAAAGATGATGATAACGATATAAAGCTTCACTTTATGTCTCATCGCACACCCCTAGGAGGAGTCGTCAGAATCATCCATCGTGACAGCTTCACCTTCCATCGCCGTGCCCAGGCCTCTCGAAAGCGAGGCGAGCTTGTCGAAGTCGTCCCTGTGCTTGACAGCCTCGACGATCGCGCGGGCCCGTTTCTCAGGATTGCTCGATTTGAAGATTCCCGAGCCGACGAACACGCCGTCACAGCCCAGATGCATCATGAGGACGGCGTCCGCAGGTGTCGCGACACCACCAGCCGCGAAGTTCACAACAGGAAGGGAGCCGTTCTCCCTGACGTATTCCAAGAGCTTTAGTGGAACGCGCAGCTCCTCCGCATACGCTTTAAGCCCGTTGTCATCGAGCAGCTGGACATCCTCGATCTGTCGGTTCACCGTGCGCATATGCCGGACAGCCTCGGCGACATCGCCGGTCCCCGCCTCGCCTTTGGTCCTTATCATGCTTGCACCTTCATCGATGCGACGAAGTGCCTCTCCAAGGTCCTTCGCTCCACAGACAAAAGGGATCTGATAATTCTTCTTGTCGATATGATAGAAAGGATCAGCGGGGGTAAGGACCTCGCTTTCATCGATGTAGTCGACGCCGAGCGCTTCGACAATGCGCGCCTCCATCGCATGGCCGATGCGCACCTTGGCCATGACGGGAATGGAGACCGCTTCCTGTATCGCTTCGATAAGCGTCGGATCCGAGAGCCTGGCGACACCGCCGGCGGCACGGATATCAGCGGGGACGCGTTCAAGCGCCATCACCGCTACGGCGCCCGCGCGTTCCGCGATGCGCGCCTGTTCGGCATTGACGACATCCATGATTACGCCGCCGTGCATTGTTTCATTGATTGATTGTGACATCATACATTCCTCCAGGAAAGTTACGGATGATTTCCGTCTAATAGTGTAACATAAAAGTGCCTGCACGGGCTCAAAAATAACGTAAATCGCGTAAAAAAAGAAAGCCTTTACAAGCGATAAGCGTCAAGAACCGGTGTATAGTATAAATATGCACAGTCGCTTTCGCAAAGCCGTATGTCGGTGATTTTTCATGGAATTACCGGGACACTCATGATAGAATTGTCATAAACGTAAATGATTGAAGGTGCCGATATGATCCACATGGATTTCATTTCCCCCTATATAATATACGCTTTGTATGCAGGCGTGACAGCCTTCGCCATCGGCTGTCTGCTAAAAAAAGCTGAGTTTTTCAGACTGCATAAGCCCTTCATCCTTGCGACGGCACTCTTCGCGATGATCTACACTGTGCTCTTTCGCTACGTCGAGCCCATGACAGCGGGGGCGTTTCTGATGCGGAGGGATCTGCCATTCTATGTCTGCAGGGGGACATCGCTGATCCTGCTGGTTTATTTCCTCTCACGGCTCAAGCCCCTGCACCATATCCTCTATTTCCTCGGCGGCACCGGCATCTTCGGTGTGCTCGTCCCCGCGGGGCCGATCGACAACATCGCCAACCTCAGGGAGATCTATTTCATCGAACACTTCCTGCTCGCAATATTTCCCTTCTATCTCCTCGTCGTCGAACGCTACACCCCGTCTTTCAAGCAGGGTGTCTATATCACAGTCGGCACCCTCGTCGTGTTGTTCGCGTTCATACCCATCAACGAGTACATGAGCTGGCCCTACTTCTTCATGAGCAACGCGAACTTCTTCAAGGAGTTCTGGCCCTCGATGAGCTGGGAGGCGTTCTTGCTCCTGAAGACACTGGGCATCTTCATCTTCATCGTCATCTATTATCATCTCGGGCACTACATCCTGAAGCGGACACATCCATAAGAAAACGCGGACTCATTTTTCAGAAGTCCGCGTCTTTTTTTAGTTCCTGCCGTCACCGAATAGCATCTCGAAGGTGTCGTAGTGATCATCAGTATAGTAGACGATGCGCTCCTGCTGTGAGAATACCAATCGGTGCACTCCGCGCGTCCGGCCTCCTTCTCCGATGTTCACATCGGCCATCTGCCAATCATGGACATGCCCCGGGAGCTGATTGCCCCAGTTCGAGAAGTTCCAATAGCCGAACAGCGCCCTTTCGCCGAATTCATCCCGGAGGTCACGGAACGTATACCCTTGTTCATCCTGGTAATCCGGCCGGTCATAATGGTTGGGCGGCAGTTCGCCGAACGTCCGGAGATAGAGCGCGACCTCTTCGTGGCGGATGTACTCGCCGTCGGGGTCGAGGGGCGGATGTTCTTCGTTACCGAAGATCTGTTCGAACGTCTCATAGCCGTCTTCAGTGTGATAGACAAGGCCGTCGTCGGAATAGACGAGACGCTCTTCACCGCGGATGCCGTCCTCGACATTGACATCGGCGGTATAATAGCTCCGTCCGTTCTCATCCGGCAGTGCATCGATATCGGATGCGTCGAAAGGATCGCCACCGATGTTCTTATCATCCGTGACATCCCAGAGGTTCTCCTCATCCGGGTCGTACCCTGCATCCTTCGCCTCTTCAAGCGTGATGTAGTTGTCCGGAAGTTCATCGAAGGTATCGAGATAAAGCGCAACATCATAAGGCTCGTTGAAGGCGCCGTCGGGGTCGAGCGGTGTCCTGTCGGCCTGTTCGACCTCATCGCGCTCTTCAAGTGTCGAGCTCACAACGATGGTCACGAGGTCTCCTTCTTCAACGATATCGCCAACCTCATGATTCTGGTAATCAAGGAATTCTCTAGTGGAGCGTGTCTCAGATGATTCAAACACATTGACATTAAGGCCCTTATCCTGTAGTTCCTCGCGGGCTAAGTTTTCTGGAAGCCCGGTAAGGTCTGGAAGTTCGACCTCTCTGGTGCAGGCGCTTAGTGTGAAAATCAGTACGAAAGCACTGAACAATGCAAGCATTTTTTTCATGTTTCTCACCGTCCATTTCAGTTAATCATTACATTATAACACGCTCATGTGATATGTGAAGGAATAATTGCAACTTTGGATATAGACTATCAGTAGATGATCATGTCGTTGCCGCGGAGAGCGGGGATCAGCCAGTACGTCGGACTGTAGTTGTCCTCGTCTATATGCTCAATGATTACAAGGATGTCCTCGCGGACAAGGGGTTCAGTGAATGAAGCCTCAAGACTTTCAAGCGCAATGGCATCATCGAAGATCGATACGACCACAGTGGGAAGGAAGGCGCTGTCGGGGTACTTGAAGTCGCCTTCCACCTGTTCGCCGACATCTATGACGCTGTGTCCTGCGAAGACTGGCGGCACTTTCATAATGTCACCCTTGAGCTCATGCAGAAGGACTTCGCCATCGTCAAGCTTTCCATCCTCATAGAGCGTTTCGACCTGTTCAAGGACGTGTTTCGCATTTTCAGCGAAATTCACGCGCGCCATCTCGTCGAACACCCGGTTGCCATCGACTGTCGCTTCAGGGAGGGTGACGCCCTCAGTGTCAGTAAGCTTGAACTCGAGGGAGGCTTTCGCGAGGTCGCCGAGGAAGTGTTCCTCATGGGTGTCCACATCCACATCTTCAAGGTCTTTGAGGCCGTCATTTCCGTGGAAGATGGAGACATCGAGCGATGCCTCTCCTTCTTCCGCGTCCAGCCATGATATGTCGATATCAAGGCCGTAGCGTTCTTCGAGGTCGGAAAGGCTTCCCTGTATCATCGCTTCCAGACGCTCCGTGTCTATCGTGAAGCGGGTCTCATACATATCATCATGCTCGATGAGCTCGCTCTCAACGTCCAGATGCTCGAGGTCGATGTGTCTTTGGAAAGGGGAAAGCAACGTGGCTTCATCGATGCCGGTCTGTTCGCTGATGTACTCTAGTTCATCCTTGTCGATTTCGAGGCGGGTTCTCTCTTCATCGATATCGAATGCGTCTTCAGTATCCATCTCCGCCTCGATCATAGAATTCAGAAACCGTATGGTCTTCTGGCTATCGAATATGAACAGATATCCTTCTTCTTTTTCTTCGAGCCACCATTCACGCGTTGCATCCTCTTCGAAACCGTCATAGGAAATGACGAAGTGTCTCTGCGTCGAGTCCTCGAGCGCTTCGACGGTAGTCTCGACATCCAGATGGATGGACTCATCATCAAAGCCCCATTCCTCGAACGCCTCACCCGCATCTATGGTGAAGCCGAATGAGAGAGTATAGGCATAGCCCTCTGTCTCTGCGACAGGCTCGAGATGCGACAGGTCGCCTTCAAAGCGCGACGCCATGTCGTCTTGTTCCAGGCCCTCGCAGGCGGCGAGGGAACCGATCAGTAAAAGCATCAGAAATAGTTTCATAGGACTCACCTCGCATTTTTTTTTATTATAGCATGAGACCGCCACGCTTATAAAAGCATGACGGCCTGCCTGAAGGCGACGTGCACATGAAAAGGGTGAGTTTCAGCCTCACCCGATATATTTACGCGCTCTCCTGTTCGCCCTGATGGTACCATACACCCCGGTGATGATCATCGTCGCGCCCAGGACGTGGTAGCGATGGACCGTCTCGTTCAGGAAGATTGCGCCGGCGATGATGGCGATGACGGTCGAGAGGTTGGCGTAGATGCTGATGACGTGCGCCTGCAACCGCGCGAGCGCATAGTTCAGAAGGAAGAAGCCTCCGAAGGACGCCACGATCCCCAGATAAAGGACCGGCACGGCCACCTGCACACGGGCAAACACATCGATATAGGAAGCCTTCGACCCCTGGATGAACAGCGTGAAGAGATAGATGATGTTGAAGACGACGGCCCCCGCGAACATCATGAAATACGTCAGTTCAAAAGGGGTGAGGGATGTCGACGCATGTCTTGAGGCGATATTGAACGCCGCCGCGGAAACGACAGCGCCGAAAAGCAACGCGAAGCCGAGCGCATCCACATCAAAATCCCCGATGACACCGGCGAGCTGGATGACGATGACGCCGGAGACGCTTAGAAGAATGAAGAGAATTTGCAGCCGGGTCGGCTTCTCCTTGAGGATCCACGTACTCAAAATGCTCACGACAATCGGGATGAGCGCAATCATCATCCCCGCTTCGCCGCTCGTCGTCCGATCGAGCCCGTAGGTCTCGAAGAGAAAATAGAGGACGGGCTGAAACAGCGCAACAACCGCGAGCGCCTTCACATGCGCACGGGCGAAGCGGACACGGATGATGCCGAGCCTTCGCAACGTTTCAAACACCAAGAACGCAAGCAGGAACCGATAGGCGATCAACCCGATGGGCTCGGCATGCGCGAGCGCGGTCTTCGAGAACATGAACGTCAGACCGAACACCACTGAGAATGTGAGCCCTGCAAGATGTCCTTTTCTCATGTGCATCCTCCTCTCTTTGCTGTCAACATCTACCGATTATACATCAATCAGAGGAAAGCGGAAAGAGCCTGCTGAAAAAAAGTCCGCTTTCGAGCGGACTTTAATGAAGAATGGATTCAAGCAGCTCATCGGCGGCGTCATCGCCTTTAAGATAGGCGACGATATGATAGGCGAATTCATACACGGCCCCGGCGCCACGTGCCGTGATGAGACTGCCGTCGGTGATGGCTTTCTTCTCGGGATGATAATGCCCTTTCGGCGCATCCTTGTCGCTTCCGGTGAAGGCAGTGTAGGTTTTGCCATCAAGCAGTCCTGCCTGGCCGAGGAACCTGGGCCCGGCGCAGATTGCGGCCACAAGCTTCCCTTGCTCGGTGAAATCGGTGGCGAGCGCCTTGATCTCGGTGTCTTCGTCCACATTCCTCGCGACGTAAGGGCCGCCCGGAATGACAAGAAAATCGTAGTCATCGCTCGATAGGTCCTTGGCGAATGCATCGCTCTTGACGCGGAGTCCGAATGAGGTCTTGATCTCCAGCGTATCCTCGAATGTAGCGGTGTCGATGTCAAGGCCGCTTCGCTTCAGAAGGCCTCTTGTAGCCAGCGCTTCGACATCCTCGCATCCATGGTGCAGAAGCAGGAGTCCTTTCATGAGAACCACCTCTTCAATGATATTCATGCTTCTATCTCTATTCTACTACACCGCCGGTTGGTTGAAAACCGGACCGCATATAAAAAGCCGCACCCGGAATCCGGGTGCGGCCAGCTGATTAAAGGATGGGATGGGGATTACTCAATCCAGCCATCAACGAGGTCTTCGTTGTCTTCCCACCAGTCTCTGGCAGCTTCAAGACGTTCTTCTTCTGTCGTCTCATCACGCATAGCGTCCATCAGTGAACCGAGTTCTGCACTGGTGAAGTAGAAGTTTTCGAAGAATGTCTCGAGTTCGGGATAGTCATCTCCGAAACCTTCTCTGACAACGGTATGGAGATTTTCAATGTCTCCATAGGTTCCTTCGGGGTCGTCAAGGAACTTCAGTTCATAATCGGCAGCGAACTTGTGATGGGGTTCCCAGCCGGTGACGACGACCCATTCGTCATCGTCGATCTTAGTTTCGAGTTCAGCGACCATGGCAGGGCCACTGGATTCGACAAGCTCCCAGTCCTCAAAGCCTTCATAATCTTCATCCATGGCTTGATTGGTAGCTTCCATGATGCCGGCGCCGGGACCGATGCCGACGATTTCATAGTCGAATTCATCGCCATGGTCAGGCAGTTCGTCAATGCTGTCGATATCGACATAATCAGGTACGACGAGGCCGATGCGTGCGCCTTCGAAGTTGTAGCCGAGGTCGACGAAGTCGTCTCCGTATTCATCTTGATATGTTTCGTGCGTGACAGGGAACCAAGCGTCTACGAAGACGTCGCTGTCACCATCGGCGATGGATGCGAAGACCGGTCCGGGGTCGGCTTCGGTCGATTCGACACTGTAGCCGTACTCATCTTCAAGAATGGCATGCGCGAGATAGTTCATGGCGATGCCTTCGGCCCAGTTGACATATGTGAGTTCTACGGCCTCTTCTTCTTCGAAAAGATCACATGCTGCCACTGAAAAGACCAGAGTCAATGTTGCTGCAAGTGCGATAAGTTTTTTCATGTTCAAATTCCTCCTATTAGAATTTTTTATTTATTTGAACTGGATTGTCCGAGAGCTTGCGTGACGCGGTCAAGAATCATAGCGAGTATGACCACGGCCAAGCCACCTTCGAATCCAAGTCCAATGTTAAGGTTTTGTACGCCTCCGTAAACAGGGCTCCCCAGTCCACCGGCGCCGATCATCGACGCGATGACGACCATCGAGAGTGCGAGCATGATGGTCTGGTTGATGCCCTGAAGAATCGTGGGCATCGCGATGGGAAGCTGAATCTTGACAAGAAGCTGCTTGCCGGTCGAGCCGACTGAACGCGCCGCCTCGACAACATCCTTCGGAACCTGTCTGATACCGTGGTTGGTCAGCCGGACCACCGGAGGCATGGAGAAGATGATGGTCGCGACAGCACCCGGCACAGTGCCGAGCCCGAAGAATACGACCGCCGGAATTAGATAGACGAACGCCGGCATGGTCTGCATGAAGTCCAGGATAGGCCGGATGAACTGTTCGCCCAGTCTATCATTTTTCGAAGCGAGAATACCGACCGGTATCCCGATGACGAGTGCGATTATGGTAGCGACGAGAATGAGTGCGATCGTCTGGACAGCGTTATGCCAGAGTCCCAGCGAATCGATCAGCAGAAAGCCGATCAATGTGAATAATGCAATCTTCCAGTTATATCTCGAAGCCAAGAAGGCAATACCGCCCAGTATGACGATAGTGACCAGGCTCGGCAGATAGCCGATGAGCGCTTCAAAGAAATCAATGGCGAAGCCGAGGCCGTTTTCGATGCCGCTGAACAGCCAACCAAAATAATCTGTCAGAAAGTCTATGAAACGGTCGAAAAAATCACCGATAGGTAGACGTGGCAATACGGAGAGTATTCTATTCATCTTCTTCGCCTCCTGCAATACCGGAGATGACAGAGACCCTTACAATGACACCCTGCAGCCTCCGTTGATCATCCACGACGGCGATGGGGTATTTCGCCTCGCGCGCCATGGGGAGTATATCTACAATCGTGGTATCGGGCTTCACTTCATGGAAGCCGTTGGTGATCGCGGATTGAAGAGAACGCTTCCCCTTGTCCGCTAGGTCCACAGCATCCTGGATATCCACGATGCCCTGGAGCTCTCGGTCCTTGTTCACCACGAAAATGCTGGAGATCTCTTCCTTGCGCATCTTGCGCACCGCGGATTTCGGTCCGTCCTTGGAGGACACGACGGCCAATGGCGGTTTCATGATGGTCTCCGCAGTGAGGACCTTCGATCGGTCTACATCCTCGACAAAGTTCTTGACATAATCATCTGCGGGTTCGGTGAGAATCTCTTCAGGCGTACCGATCTGAACGATACGTCCCTGATACATGACAGCGATGCGGTCGCCGAGCTTGAGCGCTTCATCCAGATCATGCGTGATGAAGACGATTGTCTTCTGCATCTTCTCCTGAAGCGCGATCAGTTCATCCTGCATGTCCCTCCTGATGAGGGGGTCGAGCGCACTGAACGCCTCGTCCATGAGCAGAATCTCGGGGTCGAGCACGAGCGCCCTCGCAAGGCCGACTCGCTGCTGCATGCCGCCCGATAGTTCACTCGGCATGGCCTCTTCATACCCCTGGAGACCGACGAGCTCGAGCACGTCATAGGCGCGCTTCCGCCGTTCTTCGTGTTCAACACCCTGGATCTCAAGGCCGTAGTCGACGTTGCGCACGACTGAACGATGCGGAAACAAACCGAAGTTCTGAAACACCATGCCCATCTTCTTTCTTCTGATGGCCTTCAAGGCGTCACTGTCCATCGCGAGAAGGTTCTCACCCTCGAGAATGATCTCGCCGGCCGTCGGTTCATGCAACCGGTTGAGACAACGGATGAGCGTGGATTTTCCGCTTCCGGAAAGCCCCATGACGACGAACGTCTCGCCTTTTTCAACTTCAAAGCTTACGTCATTGACTGCGATATTCAATCCGGTTTCAGAAAAAATCTTTTCAGCGTCCTGCCCTGAATTTTGAAGCTCTATGGCTTTCTTGGGTTGAGGACCGAAGACTTTATAAAGACTTTTTACATCTAGATGACCCATTCATTTCCCTCCAATGTCATAATTTACGTGTGAATCATGTTGTGGAGTGTTCCATCTCTGCATCGGCACAAAAAACGACACATAATGACTATGTGTTGCAAACATTTCCCAGATGCGTATGAAAATCACTCAAGCTGTTCGTTTACACAATATAACACACTGCGCATAAAAATCAACTCTTATGGCTGAACGTCATGATTAAGCGGTTAAACTGCAACCTTGTTGATCAGTAAGGGGTTTGCAGTTCAGTTGAAAAAAATAACTAAAGGGCTCCGTTGAGGCTCGAATATGCCGTTAATGTCTCAGATGGGATGACAGGTCTGTTAAATTATAATTCTTATAAAAAGGCGGTGAAAGCGTTATTTTTTTCTGTAAAACCTTATTGGAGCTGTTGACTACATGTAGAAATGATAGTAAATGGTGCCAATCGCAAGAAGGATCCCCACAATGATGAAGGATGTCGTGAAGGAAAACAAGAACACATCGGTCTTGATGACGTCGCGAAAGCCTTTCTCGCGCGTCATCTGCTTCTTCGCGGCCCTGAAGGGCAAGACGAAGGTGGCGGCGACGAAGGCCAGGAGGGCAAGGCCGGGGAATGTGTAGCCTGTGAGCAATGCTTCGACAATCGCTAAAAAGACAAACACAAACATATTGATGCCGACGACCATCATGATGACAAAAATAAACGAGTGTCTGGAGAAACGCTCTTTAAACCCTTTACGCATATGGTACCTCCGTCGATCGCTGTTGAAAACATTCTAACACGGGCGTCTGCTCGATGCAATTTTCACGCCTTCACGATTGCTTTTCAATCATCGGCTCGAACGCTTTTTTGAAAGCGGTGAAAGTCGCATCATCGAACAAGACGAAACGGATGCGCTTGATGTGGGAAAGCGTGGGCGTTTTCTTCATGACAGTCGAAAGCGCGATTTTTGCGGCCTCATCCAAAGGATATTCGAATGCGCCCGCGGACAACGCCGGGAAGGCGATACTTTCGACATGGTGTTCTTCCGCAAGCTGAAGCGCCCGGATATAACAAGACCTCAGTTTCTCCGCCTCCGGCGTATCAACACCGTATACAGGCCCCAGACAATGGATCACATATGCGTTCTGAAGATTGAACCCTTCAGTAATGACGGCTTCTCCGGGCTCTAACGGGGCCTTATCCTTGCACGCCTCGTAGAGCCCGGGCCCCGCCGCCCGGTGCAGGGCGCCGGCCACACCACCTCCCGGTTTCAACTCGGCGTTCGCGGCATTGACCACCGCAACGACATCGTCCTGAGCGGCGATATCACCTTTTCTAAGTGAAATATGAACCCCGTTCACGTTTCTTTCCATGCAATCCTCCTTCCTTCAGCGTTCATAACTTTCCCTATGTTTCATAGCGAGCATCCGCTTATCAGCCCGGTCGAAAAGTGACTCCACATCTTGGGCTTCTTCCGTGCTCGCGACCCCATAAGCGGCCACGATGCCGTGACGGGCAAGCACTTCGTCCTCATGAAGACGCTGAAAGATATCGTCCATACAACGTTTTGTCTCACCCTTTTCCAAATGCATCGCGGCGAAGAATTCGTCGCCGCCGTGACGGCCGAAAAGTGCGCCTTCCGGAAGCGATGCCTTGATGTGGGCGGCGAAATGCTTGAGGACTTCGTCGCCTTCCTGATGTCCGTAGCGGTCATTGATGGCCTTGAAGCCGTTGAGGTCCATCACGACACAGGAGAGCGCCGCATCCGCTTCAAGCGCTTCGAACCACTGCGAGAACGTCCCGAGGACAGTCCTCCGGTTTAGGACACCGGTGAGGTCGTCGATACGGGTCAACCTCTTCAAGCGTTCAATCAGCTGCATATTCTCGAGGTCGGATTCGACGGTCCCTTGGAAACGCTTCAGGAGTGCTTTCTGGGTATCGGTGAACATGCGGCGGTTCTCATCGAGCACGCAGATGGTCCCGAACACCTCATCGTCGCTCCATTTCAAAGGGAGCCCATAATAATTGATCAAATCCAGGTCCACATCCGGATTGTCCTTCCACGCATCTGATTCGAGGGCGTCGGCGATGAACAGCGGTGCATCGTCCCCGATGACAGTCTCACAGTAGAGGCCGCTGCCGAGGGATTCCTTAGCGTGCTTTTCATACGGGTTGTCGACATTGCCGCTCTTCTCGAAGACTTCCATGTGCTCATCAGTGATGCGCATGATCAAAGCGGCTGTAACATCCAGGAGCGAAGCGATCAGATCGAGAATCGCCTGCCATTTATCGCGGATGTCATCCGTCACATCGGGTTTCTCCTCCGATGTGATCCGGACATCGATATAATGCTTCCTCTCCCGCAGATAGACTTTTGTCTTCATACGTTCACCTCTTTGTATCTATTATACAGTAATAGTCCGTATAATAAAAGATTTGACACTAACCACTAGGCACTAAGCACAAAGACTAACTCCTTGAAAGATAGTCCAATAATGAGCAGGATGCACGAAATACAGCGCCACGCCGGAGAGACTTTCGATATAAAAACAAATGAACCCTACTCTGCTTCTTAATCCTGAACGAATACCAAAAACGTGCCCTAGGAGCGCTTCTGGTGTGTTATACTGTAAAAGAGGTGATTAGATGACTTTCAAGGATTTCAAGTATGAAAGACCCGACATGGACGCA
>PWEL01000005.1 GCA_003553945.1 Mollicutes bacterium
AAAAAAAAAAAAAAAAAAAAAAAAAAAAAAAAAAAAAAAAAACACATTCAGCATCCACTCGACCGACCACTCAAGATTCAATGAAATACAGATCCGCTCTGTTTGATTGTTTTCAGGTTCAGAAAGTCAGACACTCTGCCAATGAAAGGGGGACACATCAATGTCCCGTCTGGACGCAACGCTTGCGGCCGCCTTGAAAAATGAATGGTTCAAGAGTAGCACCAGCAAGAAACAGCTTCTGCAGGATGTCAAGCCTGTCGAGGCCTATTACAGCCTCGCCGAGCAGTATGGGTTCGAAAGCATCCTAGAACCCTACCTGAAATGGCTGCTGAGCCGTTTCCAGACATTCGGCCTGAACAGCGGACACCTTGAAGCCTTCCTGTGGTCAACCATCGGCAACTATGACATATCTCACCTAGAACCCGACGCTCCGCCGAGCACGCACAGTGCTTATGAAACGTCGATACACGCCTATATCAAAGCGCTTAGCAAGCACAGGGCCAAGGACGCATCGCACATCATCGATCAATTGAAACATGCCATATCCCTTCAGGAACTCTATCAGGAATTCTTCCAGCCGATGCTCTACGAAGTGGGATATCTATGGGAGAAAGGCAGACTCTCCGTCGCATTGGAGCATTACATCACAGCGTTCACCCAGTACGAGATGTCGAAATTCTACAAAGAGATCTTCGCCACTGAGAACACAAAAGGAAACATCCTCACCGCCGCGATTGGCGATGAAGCCCATGAAATCGGCATCCGCATGATTGCGGACATGTTCGAATCAACCGGATATGATACAGTCTTTCTAGGCAGCGACCTTCCCGTCGAGGAGATCATCTCCCATGCGGAAAACGACCCGCCGGACCTCTTCGCCTTCTCCATCACCATGACGCCGCATCTCACATCACTCACCCGGCTCATCAGCAACATCAAGACAAAAGACACCCTCAAAGACATCCCCGTCCTTGTCGGCGGACGCCCCTTCAACCATGACCCTGCACTTTATGAAAAAATCGGCGCCGCCGCGTCAGCGAACACGCTCGATGAAGCGGTGGAAAAAGGAGGGGAGCTCATTGGACAATAAGAAGTCGGGCATCCTTCTCTCGCTGGACGAACAAGGCGTCATCGAGGACATCATGCATACGCCGGAATCTTTGACTTTCAAAAAAGGGACGCCCATTATCACCTATGTCGACGATACCGCTAAAGAGACCTTCTACGACCTTTTCGAACATGCCAGGAAGCATCGATTCAGCTTCGGGACGCTTCTCCCCCTCGCCGGCGGCGAACAGGACATGCGCGTCACAGTCGCCATCGTCCGGCATGCAGGCGATTTTCTTTTCATCGGGCATTTCCAGGACTTTGAGACCATGAAATCCCTAGAAGAGACCATCTCCCTCAATAACAAGCAGATCAACCGACTCCGGGACAGCATGAAACAGAATGCCTCCCCGGATGCGGCCGCGTTCGAGGAGATCTCGAAACTCAACAGCGAGCTCATAACCACCAGACGCGCTCTCGAGCAGAAAAACCGGTCGCTAGAGAGCCTCAACAAGAGACTTGAAGCGGCGCAGCGCACCGACCCGCTCACCAACGTCCCGAACCGGCGCGCGTTCTTCCTTGATTATGAAAATGTGACCCTCGAAGAACCGATCAGGCTCGTCTTCACCGACTTCAACAATTTCAAGCTGGTCAACGACAGCCTGGGACACCAGGCGGGCGATGAAGCGCTCATACATTTTACGGAGGAAATCCGGGCCATCCTGAAAGAGAAGGATAGAGTCTATCGCTTCGGCGGGGATGAATTCCTCATCGTCATCCACGCCGACAATGATCAATTCCTGAAACAGCTGCCGGAAGTCGGCGAATCATTAAAAGAGATCCATCCGAGCCTTTCCCTCGCAGAAGGAAGTGCAGGCCTCGACGCCGGGGAGACTTTGAGCGCGGACCGACTCCGGAAAGTCCTCGCAAAAGCGGACAAGAATATGTACCGCTCTAAGCGCTCATACAAAAAAAGCCCTGAATAAAGGGCTTTTTTCATATCTTGAAGCGCCTGATCCTTAGCAGGGAGAGCACAAGGAACACTGCGAGCCACGCGATGAGCAATGCGAAGAGATGCCCGCTCTCAAGACTCATGCCGAAGAGCTCGACATCGATTCCGGCATAGTCGCGATAGCGCGCTTCAGCCTCGGCAACCCCTTCGTGGGCGAACATCTCGGCGAGGGCGGAATCCATGTAGATGCGCCGGTAAAGACTCGCCACCTGCATCGGCGGGAGGATATTGAGCGTATTCTGAAGGATCGTGCCGAACTCGCCGATGGGCACATAGATGCCTGCTAAAAAGCCGATCAATGTCCCGACGAGGGTGTTGAGAGCGCTCGCCGCGTTCATAGTGCGGATCAGACTGATCACATAGAAACCGATGGCGGAGAAGACTGTGGACGTGAACGCAACTAGAGCGAAGAGCTTCATGACATCGAAAGCGGGAAGCATCGTCGAGGCGCTCACAAAAAGCACGAGCTGTCCCACAGCCAGTACAATGACCCCCATGAACAGGGACAGCACCATCGCCGAGATAAGATAGCTGAACACGATCATCGAGCGGTCGAGGGGCGTCACGAAGAAATCATTGAGACTGAGCGAGACCCGGTCCTCGACCAGGCGGTTCAAGAACCCGAGCGGCACCGTGCATGTCGCCACGGCCAGCACTCCGGCGAACAACCAGCTGTTGAGAAGATACGCTGATTCATCCGTACCGCGGAACACCTCGGGGATGTTCTGTTCCTGGACATTGCTGAGGAACAGCGCGAAAAGCATCACCACGATCATGACGCTGAGGAATGAGAAGAACACCGACCAGCGGTCTCTTAGATAACAGAGTGCATGTCGTTTAATCAGCGGCCACATTAAGATCACTCAGCTTTCTTCCGGTGATGGCCAGGAACACATCATCCATAGTGCCTTTCACAATTTCAAACGTCTCTATATGGTCCTTATAGCGCTCGACAATCTCAAGACCGTCAAAAGAGGAGTCCACGGGGACATGCAGTGTCGATTGAACCGCGTGATACTCGACGGCATCCTTTTGAAGCCTTTCTGCGAGCGCTTCGTCCTTCGGGATTATGCGCACTTTATCCTTTGCGAAGCGGGCGCGGAGCTTATCCGCTGAATCCTCCGCCTCGACATTGCCTTCATGCAGGACGACCACATGGTCGCAGTCGCTCACTTCCTCCATGTAATGCGTCGTGAGCACAATGGTCATGTTCGTCTGGTTCTTGAGTTTCAGAATGAGCTCCCAGAGGTCCTCCCGGCTCTTCGGGTCGAGTCCTGTCGTCGGTTCGTCCAAAAGAAGCACTTTCGGGTCATGCAACAAGGCGCGGGCGATGTCGGACTTTCGGCGTTCGCCTCCGGAAAGCGTCCCCACGCGCCTTTCGAGAAGGCTGTCGATCCCCAGAGTTTCGGACAGCGCATCGATGCGCTGCTTCAGGCGGGCTTTCTCCAGCTTGTAGAACCGTCCCCTGATCTCGAGGTTCTCCCGGACAGTGAGCACATCGTCGAGCGTCGAATACTGGAACACCACGCCGATGGATCGGCGGATGGTTTCATCGTCATCGCCTACACAGGCGCCGTTGACGCTCACGCTTCCGCTGCTCTCGCGCTTTAATGTCGAGATGATCTCGATAGTCGTGCTCTTGCCGGCCCCGTTCGGTCCCAAAAGCGCGAAAAAGGAACCCTCGGAGACATTGAAGGATATGCCCTTGAGGGCACGGGTGCGTTCGTAGTCCTTGATGAGATCCTTGATATCGATCATCGCTTTCATCCTTTCCTTTGAATTGTTCAAGGTGTAAACTATCTAAAACTTATCATGTCAAGGGAGGGATTGAAAATGCTATATGATAGGTGAGAACAGGCTGAAGACACTCTCGACGAGTCTTGTCGGCAAGGGGCGTCTCGCCCATTCGACTGGGTCTATGAGAGAGCTGTCCTCCTTGTCCGCCTCGAAATGCTCGACAAGCGTCTGCACGGAATCATTGTAGAGAAGGGCGGTGACTTCGAAATCGATGACGGCGCTGCGGTTGTCGAGATTATAACTGCCGACCGAAGCCATCTCATCATCGATGATAAGCACCTTGGCATGCGAGAACCCCCTGTCATAGCTGTAGATCTTTATATCAAAACCGAGCAGTGTCGTCACGAAGTACTTCGTGACTTTATATACAAGATATTTATCCGGGTCGCCCGGGATGATGATCTCCACGTCGACGCCTGATTGAGAGGCCGTCTCAAGCGCTGTGAGCGTTTCCTGATCTAGCGCCATGTAGGGGGTCATAATCTTGATGGAACGCTTCGCGTTCAAAATCATCTTCAGATAGAGGTTCCTGATATGCGCAGCATCGGAATCGGGACCGCTTTCTATGATTTGGCTCACGCCCTTCTGCCCGGCGGTGACGTGGGGATAATAAAAATCAGTGTCGATGAACTCGCCGGTGTTATAGTAGTAATCCTTGAAGAAAAGAGCGGTCAGGGACTTGATGGCCGTACCTCGGACTTTGATCTGTGTGTCCCGGAAATAATATGAAGAAGCGACGCGGTTATCGTATTCATTGCCTAGGTTCATGCCGCCCGTATAGGCGGTTTCTCCGTCCACAACGACAATCTTCCTGTGATTGCGGAAGTTGATGCGCGTGTTGAAAAGCGGGAAGTAGATAGGGTCGTTGATGATGAGGTCGATGGCGCTTTTTTTCAAACGCCTCAGATAAGACCGCTTCATACGGGCACTGCCGAGGCCGTCGAGGATGAGTTTGACATCGACACCCGCCTCCGCTTTTTCAATGAGCATCTCCATGATTCGGCGGCCGGTCTCATCCGAACGGATGATGAAGAATTCGAGGAGAATGAACTTCTCGGCCTTTTGAATCGCCTCTTCAAGGTCGGGGTAGAAGGTTTCACCGTTCGGCAGGATGTCGATTCTGGCATCATTGATGAAAGGCTGGTGATGGGAGATGTGATGAGCGGCCCGGAAGATCTCCCGCGGACGCTCGGGAATATCGTACATGGCGAACTCCATCTTTTCAGGAGAGGTCTCCCGCGTGATATAACGGTCCCCCACCATCAACGGTCTCTTTTTATAGCGCCGGCTGTTCTTGAAGTTCCTTCCGAACGTCAAAAAGAGGGTCGTGCCGACAACCGGCTCGAATGCAAGAATCAGAAGCCAGGGAAGCTTCTGATTCGGGCTCTCGCTTCGGAGCGTGACAGAGAGCCATACCAAAGCGAAAATCCCTACGAAGAAGCCCCGGCCTAAAAGACCGAACAGTGTGCCGAACTCAAAGAAGTCCCATATGGCGTTGAAAGCGAACTCCAAAGCAAATCTAAGGGCGATAGCGAATACTATCACCCCTATGATCATGAAGAGTTTCCGAATGTTCTTTTCCATTGCAACCGTCCTTTAACGCTTTATGTAGCGAGTGTGTCAGGGGATAGCGAGCCGTTGATGATATTGAACAGATCCGAGACATCGGAGGGGGAGAGATGCTCATCCGGCGCTTCAGAAACGATGTCCTTGATCACTTCTACATGGTGTTCATGTGCCTTTTGGCGCTCTTCCAAGGCTTCCTTCTTCTTGTTCTTCTCGTCCTCGAGCGCTTGGTCGAAGCGTTCGAGCTTTTGTTTCAGAGTGGCTTCGACATTGCGTTTTTCATCAAAGTATTTCTCTTCCTCATGCTCGGCTTTTTCCTTGAGCTTTTTCAGCGTCTCTTCATGCCGGTCCTTCAATTTACGGATATAGAGTTCTAGACGTTTTTTCTCATCCTGGAAATTCTCATTCAACGTCTTGGTCTTTTGTTCTCTTTCCTTTTCAATCTCGGCAAGGGCGTTGTCATAGGCATTCCTATATTCCTTGAGGTTCTCTTCGTGTGAACTCTTATATGCCTTGAAATCGCTGTCGACGGATTCAAGCGCCGCGCTGAGGCGGTCCTCGCATCGTGTTTTTCTGGCTTTTATGCGATGAGTGCGGGAGTTGAGATATTCCTTGGCCGCTTCAAGTGTGTTGCTTTTCCTGTCTTCCTGGAACGCCTTGAACTGAAGGCTCCGCCGCTTGATGCTCGCAAAGTGTTCCTCGATGGCCTTTTTCTCTTCTTCCGCGCGGTTTTCAACGTCATTGATGAGCGCTGTATAGTAATCGGTAATGTGAAACAGCAGCGTCTCCGCCTCTTCAATGGAATGGTCGCGCTTTTGCTGGATGGTCTCGAGCATGCGTTCGTGAAGCTGTCGTTTCTGTTCGAGCGAGGTTCTTTTTTTCTCGTAGGCTTTCTGTCTTTCGGCCGCTCGGCGGGCGTTCTCGTTCTTCTGTTGTTGATATGCTTTTTTCTCCCGCTTGGGGTCGATCTTTTCGAGCTTGCTCTTGTCTTGAAGCGCTTCTTCTTCCTGAGAGGTCTTCAGGGAGGCCAGTGTATCTTCCTGCTCTTTCTTCACGTTCTGATAGATGCGTTCATAGATGCTTTTTTCATGCTTGTAGGTCTCCTCTATTTTCGCAGTCATTTCCTTGTGGTCGCTCTTCGCCTGATCGATCATGGCGTTGTAGCGTTTTTTACGCATATCGGCGCGACGGTCTATCTCTTGTTTAATGTCGGGGAGATGGGCATTCACCGTCTCCGTCTTGAGCGCGGCATAATTGGTTGTGTATTTGAGGAAATGATCCAGAAGCATTGCTTCATTGCTATGGTCAAGCTGGTAATAGCCGAGTTCCTTCTCGATATCGAGATAATCCTTGTCGTATTTGAATAGATAATTCAAACGCTTTGTATCGGTCTCCGCGGCTTTGATGGAGAGGTCGCGTCCAGCGGTCGCGATATTGCGGTCCATCTCTTCCTTCGCTTCCGCGGATTTTTTGGACATTTCGAGCTCGAGCTCCTCGAGGTCACGTTTCAGCCTCGCTTCATTCTCCTTCAGATCGTTGCGGGGCTGTGCGACGGCTTTCTCGTGTTCCTGGGTTTCCTTCTGCTCCTCCTGCGTACGGTTGATATTCATCGTCTGAAGGTCGTGTTCTAGTTCTATGAATTTCTTCTGCTTTTGATAGTGCGCATATGCCTTGTTGTATTCCACATTCGCCTTCTCCAGTTCAATCAAGGAGTCGGTCTTGGCGGCTTCAACGTCATCGAGGTACTGCTTAAGCGTCGCGACACCATCCTCCTTCAATTCTATAAGCCGGCTGTGAAATTCATCCACGACTTTACGGCGTTCTTCCTTGAGGGCCTCGAAGGCCTCCTCCTGTTCGCCGATCAGTTTGTTCAAAGCTTCCTTCTGCTGTTTGCGAAGTGTTTTCTTCTCTTTTTCCCTCGCTTCGGCAGTGGCTTTGTCATCGAGCTTCTTCGCCTCGTTGATGTAGGAATCCAGTTTCGACTGCTCTTTTTCGTGTTTCTCTTCAAGCGCCTCGCGGGATTTCTTGTGTTTCTTTTCCAAATCATTGATCTTCTTGTCATGAGGCTTGAGAGCCTTCCGGTACTCTTTCAGCGTATCCTCGATCTGTTTTTTAAAGGTTTTCTCATATTCGATGCGCTCTTTCTCAAGACGGCGTTCTTCCTTTTGTTCTGCCTCTTCGATCTCCTCATGACGGACATCGTAAGCAATGCGCGCCATGCGTATATAGTTGTCATTGACGGCGCGTTTGACATTCGTCTCTTTTGAAAGTTCAATCATGTGATGATTGTGGCGTTGCACCGCCTCGTCGATCTTCTCATCAGCCTGTTCCTGGATTGAGAGCAGCTCCTTGGTGGCCTCCTTGGTGACATGGTCGTAGCCGGCCTGGATCTTCTGTCTTTTCAAATCCCGCAGCGCCTTCTTCTCATCCAACGTCTCTTCAAGGTCCGAAAGTTTGCTTTCATGGGTGCGGCGGGCTTCCTTTTTTCGCTGCTCGAGGATACTGAGTTTTTCTTCGTACACGGATTTGATCTCTTTGAAACGCTCTTCATACAATTTTTCGAGAACCTTCAGATTTTCGTGGTATTTCTTGAGGTTCTCTCTCAAAGAAGTGTCGATCCGCTTTGCGTTGTCTAAAAAGAGGCGATGCTTCCCCCTCAGCATAGCATCGGTGCTCAGATAATGCTCGACAATAGGACGATAATATGTCTCGAATTGTTTTTGTATGCGTTTTTCATCACTCATATTTCTCCCTCCCTGTTTTCTATATTACCATTTTTCTAATTAAAGCACTACCCATCCTGTACGCTGATATCTTCTTTCTCTATCAAGCGGGCGGTTCCACCCACATAAATCCTCATGCCTTCAGCGCTGTTTTCAACGCGGGCGGTTATTCTCGATGGCTTCCCCATGAGATCCCCCTGTTCGAACATGAAGATGCGTCCGCCATTCTTTTCATGCAGCGAGGCCGCTAAAGAAACGCACGCTGTCCCGGTCGCGCTCTCCTCGGGGATGCCGATGGGCGGCAGAAAATTGCGCAGGAATATATCGCCGCCGGTCAGTGCGTCCTCGGTGTAGACGCACAGTCCGGAAGCATCATATGACTCTAGAAGTTCCGCGATGCGTCTCGAATCGACATGAAGCCTCTTCAAATCCTCGTTGCGCTCTACTTTCACATACAATTCACACACACCTGAATCTATCCGCTGAACAGGCGGAACACCATCGACATTCAAAAGACGCGCAAAAGGGGATGGGTCTTCAAGCGTCTCGATGACAGGCTGGGCGAAACCCAGCTGGACATCCTTCTCCCCTACAAGCACCCGGATGGGCCCTGCTTTGGTGGAGAGTGCGTAAACGCCCGGAGGGATGCGCCCCTCGTCGCGCAATGCGTTGAATGCGGCCACTGTGGCATGACCGCACATGTCGACCTCGGCGGTCGGAGTGAAAAAACGGGCCGAAAAGGCGTCCTTCGCCAAGACGCGCACAAAGGCGGTCTCCGAATACCCCGCATAATGCGCTATACGTTGCATGGTGCCTTCGTCGAGGTCGCCGTTAAATATCATCGCGGCTTCGTTTCCACCCTCGTCGCCTCTTGGAAACGCGGCAAGCCTGTAGAGCTTTGGCAATGCGCATCACCTCTTTATATTTCAAGTATAGCCTATTTAAAATCCCTTGCAAAGCAAAAAAGATTTTTTTCAGCTCCATCCCTTATGGTAGAATAGTTTTGAGAGGTGAACACCATGCGTTTTCCCCTGACCTTCACAAAAGGCCTGCTGATCGCGGCCGCTATATTCCTCTTCAAATGGGGCGGCCATTTTTTCGCCGCCGAGACCATGGAAGCCCCTGTCTTCAATCCGGCCGTGGGCGTTGCGCTCGCCATCATGCTGCTATATTCAAAAAAAGCGTTGATTCCCATACTCATCGGGTTCTTCCCCGCGGAGCTCTTGGGCATTCTTGAAGAAGGCGCCCCCTTCTGGGGTGCGCTCCCCCTCACCCTAGCCTTCGCGATAAAACTGCTCATCGCCTATCATATCTCGGTTCGCTTCAAGCTCACTGAACGCTTCTTCGATTACAATAAGACAAAGGTCCTTTTTTTATTCCTGCTCATAGTGGCCATCGTCTCTGTTGCGAGCGGGATCATCTGCCTCATCATGAACCCATTATGCTATTGGCTTGATCACAACCTCGCCTTGCTTCTCTCCCGTATGCTGGCGGTCTTCACCGGCATCACGCTGTTGACGCCGCTTGTCTATCTTTCGCTTGTGGAGAGCGCAGACACTGGCAAGCTCAAGGACAAGGCAGGGGGCTACGCCCTTTTCTTCACACTTTTCATCGGCGCCATCATTCTCTTCACGATTCCTGATACTATATTCGTCTTCATGCGGCATATGTATCTCTTTGCACTGTTCTTTGTCATAGGGGCCTATCTTCTTCCCTATAGCTATATCACCATCGCGCTCCTCGTTTTCCTCTTCGCGCCTATCTTCTTTAAAACGGCCGGACTCTACGAAGTCGAGAATCATCCGTTGTTGCTGACTACAATGGGCGCCTTCAGTGTGATTACGCTCGCTTTGGTCTTCTCCATCAAGCCCAAGAAGGATCTGCAGATGGAAAAGCGGGAAGCTCTTGAAGACACCACGCAATCCCTCGACCATACCATCGGATATCTCCGGGAATTGCTTGAACTCTCCAAGGATATCCTCGAAGGGGACATCTCTTCAGATATCTTCTCCCAGAAGGCTTTTTTCATCACCAATCACCTCTTCACCGATGCCGAGGCCTCCTTCAGCTATCACGAAAAGGACGGAGCCATCGAGATGGCTTATGCAAAAGGGTATCCCGTCAGGCGCGTCCCTTTCCTCTATGAGCTGCATGATGCTGACGCTATGCAGACATCCCAGCACATCTACATTGAAAACCCGGCAAGGACACTTGCCTCCAAATACGGCGAGACGTTTGAACAGCTGAATGCCGGGGATATAGATTTCAAACGGCATTATTTCATCTTCACGTTCACGCCTTCGCATCGTTTCATCGTGGCATTGGACTACGACATGAACAAACCACTGAGCGCCGCCTTGATCAGGCGTATGAAAACGTTCGCCGCCCTTTTGAACAAACTATTCTACAAAAGCTATGTATCAACGCTCACAGTATCGATCAAGGAAGACATCATCCTCACGTTCGCAAGAGCCCTTGAACTCTATGATCGTTACACCCGCGGCCACAGCGAGGACGTTGCGGTCCTGGCCACGGCCATCTCAAAACACATGAATGTGCTGGAGGACGAGCGCGATGAACTCTACTGGGCCGGGCTTTTGCATGACATCGGCAAAATCGGTGTCGACCATCAGATCCTCAATAAAAAAGAAACCCTCAGCGACGAAGAATACGCCGAAATCAAAGCGCATGTCAACTACAGTCACGACATGCTCAAGGACGCTGAAAGCCTCGAGAACGTGGCCCGCATGGTAAGGGACCACCATGAATGGTGGAACGGCGAAGGCTATCCTGATGGTCTGAAGGGCGAGGAAATCTCTAAAGGGGGACGCATATTGAGCGTCGCAGACGCCATCGCCACGATGTCCTCGGACAGACCTTACAGAAAAAGAAGGACCTCCGTCGAGGCAATCAAGAAAGAGCTCAGACGCTATCAGGGCGAACAATTCGCACCGGACGTCACAGACGCCGCCATCGAGCTTCTCGACGCGAACATACTCGAAAAAATGAAAAACTCAAGCACTCGGGCTTGAGTTTTTTTATGTCCATTCGGAAAACACAGCTTCGCCGGCGATGTAGGTCTCTCTGACCTTCGCCCGTGCGATTGTTTCAGGGTTGTCAGTGTCCAGGCCTTCCACAACGACGAAATCGGCGGACTGTCCGCGTTCTAACGCACCCAGCATATCCTCCTGCCGGGAGAAATACGCTGAAACGGCGGTGTAGCTTTCAATCGCCTCAGGAAGGGGCATGGCCTCCTCGGGAACAAGCGTCTTCCGGTCATTGTACCCAGGGCTTCTCGTCGAGGCGATATAGAGATTGAGCAGAGGGTCGCAAGGCTCGATGGGAGCGTCCGTGGATAATGCCGTCGGCACGCGTTGACGCATCGTTTCGAAGAGATACGCATCCTTGAGCCGTTCCCCCAGACGTGCTTCAGCGATGGATATATCGCTGCGGATGAAGACGGGTTGGACCTGGGCGCCGATACCGTTGAGGCGCATCCGCTCGATCTGGGTATGATCAGCCAGCTGTGCGTGGATGATCGCATGTCTTGGATGCTTCCTGTGCGGACTGGCCTCCGCCGCGTCGAGGAAGCGTTCGACAGCCATGTCACCGATCGCATGGACCGCGACGTCCTTCTCATGACTGGAAGCCAGGGTGAATAGGCGCTTGAGCTCTGAAAAGCCTTGCACTTCAGTGCCGTAGGTGTCGGCATCCTCATAAGGCGCACGGAGGAGCGCCGTGCGCGCACCCAGGGAGCCATCTATGAACCGCTTGAGAGGGCCACTCCGGAAACGCCCGGAGGTGAATTCGCCATAGCCCTTCTGTAAAAACTCCTCCATCGTATCGAGGGGCAGGTTGACTTGTTCATAGACACGCAGTTTCAACTCTCCCTTGGCATGCAACGCCTTGAACGCATCGAGCACCAGTTCATAGGGCGCGGTAGTCACAGCGAAATCATCGCTCCCCACAGCTGTGATGCCGCGTTCCAACAATGCATCCTGAGCGGCGAGGATGTCGCGCTTCAGGGTTTCAATGTCGGAAGGGGGGAGGACGCTTTTAATCCAGGGACGCGCTTCTTCCTTGAAAAACCCTTTCTTCAGGTCGACATCCGCTTCCAGTTCAGACGGGACAGGTTTCTCAAGACGGTCGATCGCGGCTTGATTGGCGACGATCAGATGCCCGCACGCCCGGGTGATGAGGATGGGGACCGAGGTGGAGACGGCGTCGAGATCCTGTTTCTCGATACTTCTCTTCTCGTCGAGGCGTTCTTCATGGAACCCCCGCCCTAGAAGATAAGGGACGCCGTCTGCATGAGCTTTCAACTCCCGCTGCATCTCTTCGATCGATGCAGGTCGGGACGCATCATACATGGAAAAAGTCATCCCGGTCCCGAGCAAATGCATGTGCGCATCATGGAATCCGGGCAGCACCTTGGCGTCCTTTAAGTCGACGATGCGGTCGATATCCTTTTTCAGAATGGCGGAGGCTTTGCCGAAACTATGGAAGCGGCCGTCCTCGACGATGAAGGCGTCGGCCTTTTTTTTGAAGAGGTCGGCGTGGATATAGGCGGTTTTCATGAGTATTCCTTCCTGCTTATGGAAAGCGCCGGCGGAGGACGCCGGCACTTACAAGCGCTACTTGGTCGCTTCGACCATCAGTTGGGCCATGAGGTCGGAGACTTCCTTGGGATTTTCAATGGGGTAGCCTTCGATGAGGAGCGCCTGATGATAGAGAAGATTGGCATAGTCCTCTACTTTGCGCTTGTCCTTCTCATGCACACTTTTCAGGGCCTGGAAGAGCTCGTGGTCCGGGTTGATCTCGAGGATCTTCTCGGCCTGGAGCTCTTGTGCCTGTGATTGCGGCATCTGCTTAAGCACCTTCTCCATCTCGAGGCTGAGGCCCTCCCCGCTCACAAGACAGACGGGAGAATCCTTGAGCCTGCCCGAGAGACGGACGTCCTTGACTTTATCCTTGAGTGCCTTTTTCAAGGACTTGATCAATTTGGAATGTTCTTTCTGCTGTTCTTCGATCTCTTCTTTCTTGTCTTCATCAAGGAGGTCGTTCTCGCCCTGCTGGATCGATTTGAAAGGCACGTCCTCGTATTCGGTGAGGAACTGGACCATGAATTCATCGACATCCTCTGTGAAGAACAGTACTTCGTAATCCTTCTCTTTCACGGCATCCATCTGGGGAAGGTTCATGATCTGGTCCTTGTTCTTGCCGCTGGCATAGTAGATGGCCTCCTGGGGCTCCGGCATCCTTTCGATGTATTCGGAGAGGGTCACGTATTCATCGCTTTTCGAGGTCTTGAACATGATGAGGTCCTTGAGTTTATCCTTGTTCGCGCCGAACTGGTCATAAATGCCGTATTTAAGGATTGTGCCGTAGGCCTCGTAGAACTCGATATATTTCTCGCGGTCGTTCTTGAGCATCTTCTCGAGCTCGCTCTTGATCTTCTTCTCGAGATGCTGTGCGATCTTTCTGAGCTGTCGATTGTGCTGCAGCATCTCACGTGAGATGTTCAATGACAGATCGCTTGAATCGACAAGGCCCTTGACGAAACGGAAATGTTCAGGAACGAGCGCTTTGTTCTTATCCTCGATAAAGACACCCTTGGAATAGAGCTGAAGGCCTTTTTCATACTTTTCCGTGAAGAAGTCATATGGCGGCTTCTTGGGGATGAAGACCAGAGCTGTATAGGTGATGAGCCCTTCAACGCTTGTGTGGATGACCTTCAGGGGGTCTTCGAATTCATTGAACTGACGCTTGTAGAATTCATTGAGCGCTTCATCATCGAGCTCGCTCTTCGGTTTCTGCCAGATGGGCACCATGGAGTTGAGCGTCTCGACTTCCTTATACGTTTCGGCTTCTACTTCCTCATCCTCTTTCTCTTTTGTCTTGGTCTTTTCCATCCTGATGGGGTAGCGGATATAGTCGCTGTACTTTTTCACGATGCGTTCGATGGTGTTCTCTTCGAGATATTCGGAGTAATAGGCTTCATGCTCCTCGTCGTCTTCACGCAGCACAATGATGACACTCGTGCCTATGTCGTCCTTGTCAATCGTTTCGATCGTATAGGTGGATTCACCAGTGCTCCGCCACTCATAACCTGTATCGGCATAGGGCGAGCGTGTGCGCACAATGACCTCCCGGGCGACCATGAATGCAGAATAGAACCCCACACCGAACTGGCCGATGATATCGAGGTCCTTTTTCTCAAGCTTTTCCATGAACGCTTTCGAACCGCTCTCCGCGATGGTACCAATCTCGCTCACGAGCTCGTCCTCCGTCATGCCGATTCCGTTGTCCCTCACAGTAAGGGTACGGCCCTCTTTGTCCGGTTCGATGAAAATCTCGTGTTCATCAGCCGCCGGAACCGTCTCATCCGTAAGCGAAAGATGGTGACGTTTGTCAATCGCATCGCTTGCGTTCGATATGAGTTCGCGCAGAAAAATCTCCTTGTGTGTGTAGATGGCGTTCACCATCAGGTCCAATAGTTTCTTGGATTCAGTCTGAAACTGTTTTGTTTTTGCCATAATCGTCCCTCCAATCCAAAATAAATTGTATGTGCCGGATGGTGTTTTGTCAAGTCAGATGACCACAGCGAGCGATGCACGCTGTTTAATAAAAAAACCGCCGATGGCGGTTTATGAGGCGGCATTGTGCAGAAGGTTGCGTTCAAGGGTTGTTCTGATATCATCGAGTGTCGAGGCATCGAGCACTGCGGAAGCACTGGCGAGCGCCTCTTGGAAATCCGATGGCGTGTAGACGCGATTGATCGGCTGACGGAGGTCCGCAGACTCTTCAAGAATCACAACAGGCTCGATATGGTCCTCTCTGAAATTCAAAAGCGCCTCATGGCGTTTTGCATTCTGCTTGATAGGATTGGGGACCTCCCGCGTTCTCAAGGGACCGTTCTGGCTTATGGTCCAGAAATCCGAGGTCTCGCTCCCATATACCTTGCCGTCTATCGGCTCGAATTTCAATACATAGATGCCGCTTTGATGGAGAAACACGGCATCCGCAAAAGCGAAACCGTTGGCCTGTCTTTCATCCGGAATCAAGACATGAAAGAACCAGTAACCTTCTTCACTTACTGCTTGAAACGTCTCATACCCCAGTCTGTGACGGTCGGTCTTCAAAAGCGCCTGATAGGGGATGGATGTCTGCAGGTAAAACTGAGAGCGTTCATAACGGCGTCTTGCGTCCTGCTTTTCCTTATATCGACTGGTTTTCTGATAGAGATACATACCGAATGCGGCCGCATTCAACATCAAGACAATGATTGCGAGCAGGAACCCGATCCACGTGAACGCCCTGAAGACATAGATAGTGATAAGCGCCCCTATAAGCACGATGAACAGTCCGGCCAGAATATACGGAAAGGTGCGGGAAGACAGCACCGTACCTTCTCCCGACATTTTTCGCATATGACATCCCTCTTCCTTACTTACATTTGTACCATGCCTGCAAAAAAATCAAGAGCTCCAACGCTATTTGACAAATTGTCAACTGTCATCAAGCGTCTTTATGTGCTTCCCTCCTTTTAACCGTAAAACTCGCGAACAGCCGCAGCTTCTCATTCGCATAGAGCCAGCTGAGAATCAGGTGAAGCTGCAGAAGGAGGTAAGCGACAGGCATAAGCCATGTTTCTGTGAGACCGCCTCCGTGCAGGATTTCACCATAGGCGACAGAGAAGAACGCATAGATTACGATTGAAACCACCTTCAACACGAGGAACTTATAGGTGTTCAAACGCTTGTTCGCCCATTTATCGGCAATCACTTCTTTCACGGTCTTTCCTGAGGCGACCGTGACGAACATATAGATGAAGAACAGTATGTAAAAGACAGTGAGCGCACTGAATACAACCATGTCCACCTCTCCCAGGGAGTCGATGACCAAAGACATGAAGAAAAGCAAGGAAGAAAGAAGGGCCAGCCACAGGAGTATCTCCACAAAGGGGGTGCCGAACGCATCCTTCTCCCCGTTCTCTTTCACATAGGCAATGCTTTCGCCTTCGTTGTAGACGGGAATCAACTCATCCTGGCCGTTCTCATAGAAGAAGATGCGGTATATATGATAGAAAGCGAGAAAGACAGTCACGAAAAACCAGATGAGCAAGGCGTTGAAACTTTCAAAAAACACATAGGCATTCAACGACAAAATCCAGAGTATGCTAAAGGGGACCGTCACTCTGTTCCAAAGGGGCATATACGGCTTCTTGACCGCATAATATCGAACTGGCAGCTTCGGGGTATCGCTAGGCTTATCCATGAGATGCCCTGTGGAAACGCCATAGAGGGCCGCAAGCGCCTGGAGCACATCGCTCGATACCGCCCTTCTGCCGCGTTCGTAATTGGAGATCGTCGATGCGTCGACATTCACACGCTTCGCGACATACTTCTGCGATAGCCCGGCCGATTCCCGGCAGGCACGCAGCCGTTGTCCTATCCAATGCGCGTTGTTCATCCATCCCCCTCCTTCACCATGTTGAAAACTTTTTGTTATATTTTAACATATGCTTTCCGTTTCAGACGAAAAAAATCCCTTAAAGCAGTCCCCGAGTCCGCGGTGACTGCTTTAAGGGAAGCGTATCAAGTCGATGTCCTAGGATTCGAGGAGTTGAACCACCTTGTCATAGTCCGGGTGGTCCCCTACCTCGTCCACATACTCGAGATGTATGATTCTCCTCTCGCGGTCGAGGACGAAAACTGAGCGCGCCTGCAGGCGGTACTCATCGATAAGTGTGCCATATTTCATGGCGAAATCGAGGTCCTTATAGTCGCTGAGCGTCACGATGCTCTCCATGCCTTCGTTCGCGCACCAGCGCTTTTGTGCAAACGGCAGGTCGTTCGAGATTGTCAGCACGGTCACATTGTCGAAGGATTCAAGCTTCGAGTTGAACGCCTTGGTCTGATAATCGCAGACGCTCGTGTCGATGGACGGGACTACGCTGATGACGATATATTCATTGTCAAAATCCTCAAGCCGTCTCTTCTGGAAGTCACGGTCGAGTACAGTGAACGTAGGGGCTTCATCCCCTTTTTGTTTCGTCTTACCTTTAATAGTCACGGGGGTTCCTGCAAATGTGGGCATCATATCCTCCTTTATGCTTATTGTAATTCCATACTAACATCTCTTGCGGGAGGAAGGGGCTGTGATGCTCACAAAAGCTTCAGCGCCATGCTTTTCAACCGTTCTTCTCTTTGGGCATCGCATGCGCGGTGATCAATTCATGCTTGATGTTCCAGAGTTTCTCGGAGAGGTCCACGTAATAGATATGCGGATAGTCAAAACGTTTCACTTCATCCCATAATCTGTTCATGGACGCTTCCCGATGAGCCCGTATTGATTCCACATCAGGCAGGTCATAGACTCTTTCGCCCTGTTTTATGATGGGAATCAGTAGATTCTCGACGGAATACGTCCTGAATGTCTGGCGCTTCCATGTATGGGTCGGATCGAACAAGGTCAACGGCTTGTCCGTATCGATGGTCTCATCGTGGACGGTGAGCAAATCCGCAGCGGCATGGCCTTGCTTGTCGTAGATACGGTAGAGTTTCTTGAAATGCGGGGTGGTGATCTTCTCTACATTGTCGCTGATCTTTATCTTGGGGTCGATTCTGCCATCCTTCTCTACAGCAGTCAGCTTGTAGACGCCGCCGAAGACGGGGTCGCTCTTCGCTGTGATCAAGCGTTCGCCCACTCCGAAAATATCAATCGGCGCGCCCTGATTCAAAAGGGCGCGGATCAGGTATTCATCGAGCGCGTTGCTGGCGACGATGCGGCATTCTTCAAGACCGGCTTCATCGAGAAGGCGGCGCGCCTCCTTGGAAAGGTAGGTGAGGTCGCCTGAATCGATGCGGATGGCGTAACGCTCATACCCCGCCGGGATAAGCACATCCTTGATGACCTTGATGGCATTAGGGACGCCGCTTTGAAGCGTGTCATAGGTGTCGACGAGGAATGTCGCCATGTTCGGATAGAGCTCTGCATAACGCTTGAACGCTTCATACTCGTTCTCGAACATCTGAACCCAGGAATGGGCCATCGTTCCGCCCGCCGGCACCGTGTAGAGACGATCCGCGAGGGTGTTGGATGTCATGTCCGCACCACCGATGTAGGCGGCACGGGCCCCTAGGTTGGCGCTGCTCGCACCATGGGCGCGCCGGGCGCCCATTTCAATCACAGTACGGCCGCTCGCCGCATGCTTTATGCGGGAAGCCTTGGTGGCGATCAGGGTCTGGTGATTGATGGTCAGCAACAGGTAGGTCTCGAGCAGCTGTGCCTCAGGAGCGCTCGCCCGGACCGTGAGGATGGGCTCGTTCGGAAAGACAACCGTCCCCTCTTTCACCGCATAGATATCACCGGTGAATTCAAAGTTCGCCAGGTAGTCCAGAAACTCCTCGTTGAAAATCCCGCGTCCCCGGAGGTAGGCTATATCCTCATCGGAGAACGTCAGGTTCTCAATAAAGCGCACGACACTCTCGAGCCCTGCCATGACGGCATAGCCGCCATCGTTGGGGATGCGCCTGAAGGACAAGTCGAAATACACCGTTTGATTCCTGTGGGGGCTGTCGAAGTATCCATGCGCCATAGTGAACTCGTAAAAATCGATCAACATGCTTTCGTTCAGTTTCTCCATTCGTCTACCCTCTATTCTTTACATGCACATGAAGCCCCGCAAGAATATCGAGGGTCTTTTCGTGCATAGTGTCATCGAAACTCGCTGTCGCGGACGCATCAACGATGATCTTCGCATCGGGGAGCGCCGCCTTGGCGATCACTGCATTGGATAGGACGCAGATGTTGGAGACGAGTCCGACAAGCTCGACCGAATCGAAATCCTTCTCTTCAAGATAGGACCCGAGGTCCAATGAAGGGAACGTGTTCTTTTCAAACACAGTCTCCTCAGGACGTTTCAGGGCCTTGATGTCGGGATGAAGCTCATGGCCTTCTGTGCCCTTGACGCAGTGCTCGACGGGAAGATTCGACCCTTCTTCGGTATTGAGATAGGTCTCATCATGCGTGTCCTTGGTATAGATGACATCATCGCCCTCTTTGCGATAGGCCTTGATCTTTTCGACCACTGGAGGCACGACGTCCTCAGCCTTGTCGAAACCAAGCGCACCTGTGATGAAATCGTTCTGCATATCGACGACGATGAGACAGTTCCTGCCCATGCCATCACCTCCGTTTCATACGAATTGTAACACGTTTTTTCGTGTTTTGTAAGTCCGGACAGCTGCTTTTATAAAGGGTCGTACTACGATTGACCCAGGGCGCTCGATGCGCTACACTTTAAGTAACTAACGAAAAGAGGTGTCCGGATGAAAACCATACTGAACGATTCCAAGAACCCCCGTTTCAATCTCGCCCTTGAAGAATATGCACTCAAATATCTCGAGGCGGGAGACGACTTCGTGCTGCTATGGCAGAATGAGAACAGTGTCATCATCGGACGGAATCAGAACACGATTGAAGAGATCAACTCTTCGTACGTCAAAGAGCATGATGTCAACGTCGTGAGGCGCATCACAGGCGGCGGCGCAGTCTATCATGACCTCGGGAATCTGAACTTCTCCTTCATCACGAAGATGCGCGACAACCTGAACGACTATAAGAAATTCACCGCGCCTGTCATAGAAGCGTTGAACGCGCTTGGCGTCCCGGCGAGCTTCCAGGGCCGCAACGATATCGTCGTGGAGGGCAAGAAGATCAGCGGCAACGCCCAGAGTTTCTATAAGGACCGCATGCTGCATCATGGGACGATCCTCTTCGACTCCGACTTAAGTATCGTCGGAGACGTATTGGATGTCAAAGAAGACAAGATCGCCTCGAAAGGCATCAAATCCAAACGTTCGCGCGTAACCAATGTCAAACCTTATCTCGACAAGGATATCTCGATGGAGACCTTCAAAAAGACCTTGCTCACCCATCTTCTCGGGACCGACGAAATCGCCGGGAAAGTCTATGAACTCACGCAGGACGACCTCGGCAGAATCTATGAACTCATGGAGAAGCGCTACAATCGCTGGGAGTGGAATTATGGAGAATCCCCCGACTTCAGCATCGAGAAGGCCGCACGCTATGAAGGGGGGAAGGTCGAGTTCCATTTCAATGTCAAGGAAGGCCGGATCAGCGATGTCAGAATCTTCGGGGACTTTCTGAGCACACGGGACCTCACGACATTAGAAGAGAAGATCAAAGGCATCAGATACAATGAGGACGCCTTCAGGGAGACATTGAAGGATGAGCCGCTCGAGGAATATTTCTTCAACATTTCCCTGGATGACCTTCTGGATTGCGTATTCCATACATGAATAAAACACCCTGGTGCGTCATAAGCGCTCCAGGGTGCTGTTTTTAGATATGAATCGGTTTATCCACTATGCCGTGGGCGATTTCATGCACGGTCTCCGAAAGTGTCGGATGGGGGTGCACCGCGGATGCGATATCCTCCGCGCTGGCTTCTAGTGTCATGCCGAGGACACTCTCGCTGATGAGCTCCGTGGCGTTCTCACAGAAAAGGTGGACGCCGATGACCTCGTCATAGGGACGCTTGGCGATCATCTTCGCGAGGCCTGCGGACTGGCCTTCGCCGACGGCGCGGCCGTTCGCGCTGATGGGGAATGTGCTCACTTTGTAGTCGATATCCTGCGCTTTCGCCTCTTCTTCGGTGAGCCCCACATGCGCAATCTCTGGGAACGTGTAGATACCTGAAGGGAAATGGTCATAGTTGAGGGGGCGGGCTTCGCCGTCGATCGCTTCGATGGCGGTGACGCCCTCTTTGGATGCGACATGGGCGAGAAGAAGTTTGCCGTTCACATCGCCGATGGCATAGACGTTCTCTAGATTCGTGCGGCTATAGGCATCCGTCTTGATGCCGTTATCGCCCATCTCGAGTTCAAGTGCCTCAAGCCCTTCGAGGTTGGGCTTCATGCCGGCGCTCAGCAGGGTGAGGTCGCTTGAGAGTGTGCGGGACTCTCCCGCATGTTCATAGTGCAGAGTGCCGCCTTCATGTTTCTTGACCTCCGCACCGCTTATCACTTTGATCTTCTGTTTCTTAAGTTCCTTCTTGTAGGCATCGCGGATCTCCTTGTCGACAGTGAGAAGGATGTCCTCCTCGCGCTCTAGAATGGTCACATCCGTACCGAGGGTGTTGAAGATCGTCGCGAATTCGACCCCTATGACACCACCGCCGATGATCGCGAGCGAACCGGGCAGCGAGTCGATGGAGAGAAGGCCGCGGCTTGTGACAACACTGCCGTTTTCAAGCGCTTCATCGATGCCTTCTATAGGCGGTACGGCAGGCGAGGCCCCCGTGGCGATGATCAGATAATCAGTCGTGATGGTCTCATCATTCACCTCGACGGTCCTTGCATCCTTGACGCTGGCTTCGCCTTTATAGACTTCCACGCCGTTTTTCTTCATCAGATGCCCCACACCTGTGGTGAGTTTCCTGACCGCTCGGTCCTTGCGTTTCATCACTTTCTTGAAATCCATGCCGACATCGTCCATATCAAGCGTGAAGCCGTAGGATTTCGCTTTCTTGAACGTGTCGTAGACCTTCGCGCTTTTAAGCAGGGCCTTCGTCGGGATGCAGCCCCAGTTCAGACAGACGCCGCCGAGCGCCTCTTTCTCGATCAAGGCGACATCCTTCCCTTTCTGAGCGGCCTTGATGGCGGCGACATAGCCGCCCGGCCCGCCGCCGATGATGGTGATCTCATGTGTCTTCACAGTCTCACTCCTCAACTCAGTAATAGTAGATACGGATCCTGAAGATACCGTTTCAATTCTACCATGAAACGGCCGGCGTCGCCACCGTCTATCACGCGGTGGTCGACTGTGAGGGAGATCGGAAGCACATGGCGGGCTGTGATCTCTCCATCGATGACGAGGGGTTTTTCATGGATGGCGCCCATGCCCAGTATCGCCACCTCCGGATGATTGATCACAGGCGTGCCGAGTTTGGCGCCGAAGGCGCCGTAGTTGGTGATGGAGAACGTGGTGTCCCTGAGTTCGCTGATATCGAGCTTCTTCTCCCGTGCACGACCGGCAAGGTCCTGGACCTCTCCGGCGAGTTCGAGCAGGCTCTTTTCGTCCGCATCCTTGATATTGGGGACAACGAGACCGTCCGGTGTGTCGACGGCAAGTCCGATGTTGAAGTAGTGCTTGTAGACGATCTCTTCCTTCTCGTGATCGAAACTCGCGTTGAAGATGGGATACTTTTTCATCGCCAGAATGGATGCCTTGATGATGAGCGGGAGATAGGTGAGTTTCTTGTCCTCGGACTCGGCGCGGGATTTTTGTTCGTTGCGGAAGGCGACGAGGTCGCTTACATCGAATTCGTCCATGACTGTGGTTGCCGGAATCAGCTGATTGGATGTGTCCATCGCCTCGACGATGGTCTTCCTGAGGGTGCCGATGGACTCCCTGGTAGTGTCCGCTTCACGCATTGAGGGCATGGAGGGGGCTGTAGCGGTCCTTTCCTCCTCTTTTTCCGGCGTTTCTTCTGCGCGGGCCGCCTTGCGGATATCGTCTTTCATCACACGTCCCTGCGGACCACTGCCAGCGATCTTCTTGATCTCGACGCCCATGTCCTTCGCCATCTTGCGCGCGACAGGGGTCGCGAGCGCAGGACGGTCCTCATCGGTGCTTTCACTTTCCTCTTCGCCGCTCGGCGGCAGGACCTCGTCTGAGCTCTGGACTTCACCGACGACGCTCGCGCCTTCTTCCTCTTCTTCAGACGCCTCTTCGGTTTCGTCCGTCTCTTCCTCATCTTCCTGCGGCGTCTCATCGGAATCACCGCTGCCATCGTCGATCACGGCGAGGACATCGCCGACTTCGACTGTGTCGCCGACTTCGGCGCCTTTTTTCTTGAGCACACCGTCTTCGGGGACGGGGAGCTCGGCGTTGACTTTGTCGGTCTCGACGACGACCATCGTCTCGCCTTCTTCCACTTCGTCGCCGACGTCATAGTGCCATTTCAACACTTTGCCTTCATGGATGCCTTCTCCGACATCGGGGAATTTGAATTCAACCATGACAATCCTCCTTACTCGAATGTGGCGACGCGCTTGATCTCATGCGCGATGCGCCCGCTGTCGATGATATGATGGTGTTCTCCCCGGGGGAGCGGGACAGTGATGTCGTGGCCGCTCACTCGGGTCGGCTGCGCCTCTAGGTGGAAGAACGCTTCTTCATTAACCCTCGAGATAAGCTCGCTGCCTATGCCCAGTGTCTTGACCGCTTCATGCGCAACGAGGAAGCGTCCGGTCTTCTTGACGGATTCGATGATGGTGTCGGTATCGATCGGGGAGATGGTGCGAAGGTCGATCAGTTCGACGGAGAAATCTTCATCCTTGAGGGAATCGATCGCTTTCTTCGCTTCATGCAGAATCGGCCCCCAGGCGACGACGGTGATGTCCTTGCCTTTCTGCACGATGTTCGCCTTGCCGAGGGGGACGGTGTAGGCATCATCGGGCACCTCCTGCTTGAAGGCGCGGTAGATGCGCTTGCCTTCCATGAACACGACAGGGTCGTCATCGCGGATCGCCGATGTCAGAAGCCCTTTCGCATCATACGGTGTCGAGGGGATGACGACCTTGAGGCCGGGGAGATGCGCGAAGAGCGTCTCTAGTGATTCGGAGTGGTGCTCGAGCGCCCTCACGCCGCCGCCGTAGGGCATGCGGATGGTGATGGGCATCTTGTATTTGCCGCGTGAGCGGTTGTGCATGCGCGCCATGTGCACGGCGATCTGGTTGTAGCCCGGAAACATGAAACCGGAGAACTGGATCTCGGGGACGGGTCTAAGCCCGTTAGCCGCCATGCCGACGGCGCTGCCGAGAATCGCGGCCTCGGCGATCGGCGTGTCGAAGACACGCTGCTTGCCGAAACGTTCCTGAAGTCCGGCGGTCACGCGGAACACGCCGCCTTCATAGCCCGCATCCTCGCCGTATACAACGACGGAGTCGTCGCGTTCCATTTCCTGAGACAATGCTTCGTTGATCGCTTTGAGGAGTGTCTTTTCAGCCATGCTTATTCACCCTCCCTTTCTTTCAGATAGGCTTTGTATGCCTCTTTCTGCGCTTTGATCGTCTTTGGCATCTCAGCGTAGGTGTAGTCGAATACTTCGTCCACAGTGGGCGTGGGATATTTCTCGACAGCCTTGAATGTCTCCTTGACGAAGTCCTTGTACTCGTCCTGAAGCGCTTCGTCTTTCTCCTTGTTCCAGAGTTTCTTGTTGGAGATGTATTTCCTGAAACGGCTTATCGGGTCCTTCTTCTGCCAGTTCTTGACCTCTTCCTCGCTTCTATAGATGGAGGGATCGTCGGAAGTGGTGTGGGGGCCCTGACGATAGGTCACCGCTTCGATAAGCGTCGGACCTTTTCCGGCTCTCGCCCTATTTAAGGCTTCTTTGGTGGCCGCATACATCGCGAGCGGGTCGTTGCCATCGACCTGGATGCCCGGAATGCCATAACTGATGGCTTTCTGGGCGAGTGTCTCCGATTTCGACTGCATCTGCCTCGGCGTCGAGATGGCGTATTGATTGTTCTGGATGATGGTGACCATCGGTGCGTCATAGACACCGGCGAAGTTCATGCCCTCGTGAAACTCTCCGTGGCTCGTGCCGCCGTCGCCAATGAAGCTTATGGCTACTTGGTTCTTGCCCCGGATGCTCGATGCCATGGCGATGCCGGCCGCGTGATTGATCTGAGATCCGATGGGGACGTTCACGGGCATGACGTTCTGTTCGAACTTCGACCCCTGTTCATTGCCGTACCAATAGAGATACAGCTGCTTGAGCGGCACGCCTTTATAGAGCATGGCGGCCATCTCCCTGAACGAGGGGACGAGCCAGTCGTCATCCTCCGCAGCGGCCATGGGGCCGACCTGCGCGCCCTCCTGTCCCTTGACGGGCGCGAATGTCAGCATGCGGCCCTGCCTTTGATACTGCAGGGCCTTCACATCCGCGATGCGGGCGAGCTGCATGGTCTTGTACATGTTGATGAGTGTCTCGTTGTCGATGTCGGGTTCATAGTCCTTATTCACGACTTTGCCGTTATCATCGATGACGTTGAACATCTCCTGCTTGAGCGGATCATAGGAATCAAGTATCATGATAACCCTCCTATTTAGAAATTTTATAATTTTTTGTAGAGAAAAAAAGAAAAGGGAACCTATATGACAATTCCATCATAACGCAGGCTCCCTTTGCATGCACGTAAAACGCACCTTTTATTTGTAATTATGATAAATTAAACTACTTTTCAAACTCGCTTTCCTTGATGATGCCGTCCCTGTAGGCTTTAATGAGTTTATCGAGGTCGGCGATCTGGGCTTTCAAGCTCTCCCCCTTGTCCGTGTCGTAGATATAGGTGCGGCGCTTGTTCAAGTCCTCGCTATGGGTCACGGAGACAATGTCCTTCTCCTTTTCAATCAGGCCTTCGTACGAATCGAAACGGGAATGATAGACGAGATAGAACGCATAGGAGTCGCTGATCAGCGTGTAGCCCCCGATGGAGGTCTTGCCGGCGTATTGCTTGCTCATGCCGCCGTCGATGAGATACATGCGCTTATCGGCGAGTACGACATCATGCCCTCTTGTGACATCGAGAGGGACATGGCCGTTGATGATCTTTCCTTTTGCAGGGTCGATATCATACTCTTTGAAGATGCGGTCCAGGACGTCATGTCCCTCTCGCATCTTGAAATAGGGATTCATGATCTCTTCATGGGTCGCCTTGTCCTTGACGAAATATCTTTCAAAGGTCTTCATCGCATGTTTGCCGAAAAGCGGGCTCGTCTCGCCCTGCCATAGCATGACGAAGAAGTCGCGCTCGGGGTTTTGCTTGTTATAGCGGTTGAGATAGGCATTTCTGATCTTCTTTTCATACACGTCCGTCAACGCCTTACCCTTGTAGGCTGTGCCGTCAATCGATTGCGTCATGAACGTGCCGTCTTCATTCAACGGGAGACCGGCATGGAAGAGAAGCACGTCATTCGCTTTATGGATGATGCTGCCCTTCCTGAAGAGAAAGCGCACATGCTTCTGCATCATCTCGTTATGAAGGAAGAGATGGCTCAGATGATCGACGACACGTTGTTCCTCCTCGGTAAGCGCGTAAGGGTCGTTGTTGAAATCGACGGTCGGGAAATGGGCGTTCCGCATGTCATAAGCCGTGCCGTCGATGGTGACGGTGCCTTCGGCGGGATCGATCTTGTCGAGAAGCAGACGGTCGTCGAGGCCGAACTCCGGGTTGCGCCTGATCACATCGGCCTCGAGCTTGAACTGGATGATGCTGATGGCTTTATGCATGCGGGCGACGAATTTGTTGTCGGCGTCGTTGAGCGTGATCTTTCCCGGTTCCTTGGGATAGAACGGCTCGCAGTCATCGCCCTTGTAGACCTTGTTGGCAAGACCGGCGAGAAGCCGGAGATTGATGCCGTAGCCGTCCTCGAGACAATCGAGGTTGTTATAACGGGCGGCGATGCGCACGACATTGGCGATGCATATCTTGCAGCCGCTGGCGGCGCCCATCCAGATGATGTCGTGGTTCCCCCACTGTACATCGACGTGGTCCTGGCGAATGAGGCGCTCCATCACCATATGCGGTTTAGGGCCCCTGTCGAAGATGTCGCCGACGACATGCAGGCGGTCGATGGCCAGGTGACGGATGACCCGGCTCAGCTCGATGATCAGTTTCTTCTCCCTCTCCGTCTCGAACGCCGCTTCGATGAGGGCATCGTAATAGTACTTCTTGTCCTCGTGGTCCTCGCTCTCATAGAGCAGCTCCTGGATGATCGTGGTGAATTCCTCGGGCAGTTGCCTGCGCACATAGCTCTTGGTATATTTGCTGGCGATGATTCTCGCAAGCGAGACCATGCGCTTGAGCACTGTCTTTAGAAGGATGCGGAAGTCCTCGCCGGTGAGCTTCCTCTGGTATTTGTCCAGCATGTCCGTCGGATAATAGATAAAAAAGGCAAGGCGACGGCGCTCCTCTTTTGAGAGCGCATTGAAACGGGTGTTGATCTTCTGCTTGATGATGCCCGAGGCGTTCTTCAGGAAGTGATTGAACGCGTCGTATTCCCCGTGGATATCGGCGATGAAATGCTCAGTGCCCTTGGGAAGGTTGAGCAGCGCCGTCAGGTTGATGCGCTTCGTGCTCGCCGATTGCACGTTCGGATAGCGTTGACTGAGGAGTGAGAGGTATTTCCGCTCATACGTCATAAAGACCCTTCCTTTCGAATCAAGTAGCTGTTGTGACGCCATAAGTCAATGGCGCTTTCCTTTACTATACTATAAGCGCGCATGATAGAAAAGCCGCCTGAGCGGCTTTTCATAAACGCTTATAAAATGCTTCGGCCATGTATTCGTCGATGGTGAACATGTTGCCGATCGGGCCGAGAAGCGTGGCCTGACGGGCGAACTTGATCGCATCCTCGTCGTCGATTTCAATACCGAGGTCCTCAATGCTTGTCGGTGCACCCCAGGAGTTGAACAATATCTCGATGGCCTCGATCGTCGATTCAGACGTCTCCTTGGAGAACACTTCCGTCCCGAGTTGCTCGAGACGCGGACGCATGGCTTCTTCGTTCCTCTCAAGCGCCATCCGCATCCAGGTTGGCTGCATCGCGCTCAGAGAATAACCGTGGGTGAGGCCGTGCTTCGCCGCTGGTGGATAGACGAGACGATGAGAGGCCCAGTCGCCTTTCTTTCCCTGTTGCAGTATCCAGTTGAGCGCCAGGGTTGAAGCCCAGGAGATATTCGCCCTGGTATGGTAGTCTTCCCCTTCAAGCAACAGCTTGTTGGTGTTTTCAATGACACTTTTCAGTATGCCCAGAGACATGTAGTCGCTCGTCTCCGTGCGTTTTGTCGGGGAGAAATACTGCTCGAAGATATGCATCATGATATCGATGCTGCCAGCGACGGTGTGATAGCGGTCGACATGCATGGTATATGAAGGGTCGATGATTGCGAACTGGGGGATCAACGCTTGATTCTTGATCGAGCGTTTCGCCCGTTTCGCATCATTGCTTATGACAGTATTCCCGTTTGTCTCCGAGCCGGTCGCTGCAAGCGTTACGATGACGCCGAGAGGAATGGCGCGATGAACCTGGCTTTTCTTGAGGAACACATCCCAGATGGCATCCTCTTTCTTGAATGCGGCGAACGCGATGGCTTTCGCACAATCGATGACGCTCCCGCCTCCGGCGGCAAGGATGAAGTCAATGCCATGCTGGATGACTGTCCGTCTGCCGCTCTTTACGCTTTCGAGCTCAGGGTTAGGACGCACGCCGGATTCCTCATAGAGCTCAATGCCGAGCTCATCCGCGATATCTTGAACCTTGTCATAGATGCCGAGCTCTTTGATCGACTTCCTGCCATAGACGAGCAACATCTTTTTAACGTCATGTGATTTCAATAGTTCCGGAAGCCGCTCGACCTGGTCCTTGCCGAACACCATCTTCGCAGGACTGTGGAATACAAAATTCTCCATTCATCTCACACCTTTCTTTTCTAATTATAGCATGCATGAGAACTGCAAGGAACTCCTTTACTTCATATACAAGACAGAATCTTTGTCACAGATTGCACAAGGGCGGGGCTGATTAACGCAGGCTACACAAGGACCGCTCTGTTATATATCCCATCTTCACCTGAAAAAAGCGCTCATGCGCATTTTCTTTTTGCGCTGATGGCTTGCAAACGGAGGTGTTCTCTTATAAACTGTACATATAAATCCAGCATAAAAGCGAGGCTTTCCTATGAGACCAGACTATCGCCGCTCCATCGTCAATCTCACCTCATCCCTGCTCAAGCACTTCGACCTCGAGACATATCATCCGAGTCTTTCAGCTCTGGATGAAGTGCTGAAGAGAGATTATAAACATATCCTCCTCGTCGTGCTGGACGGCATGGGCGAGAATATTCTTGATGCACATCTCAAACAGGAGGACCTTCTCAAACAAGCAAGAAAGTCTACACTGACATCAGTCTTCCCCGCGACAACGACAGCGGCCACAACATCACTGATGAGCGGAAAGACACCTTATGAACACGGCTTCCTAGGATGGAACCAGTTTTTTAAAAATGAAGACATCCACTACGAGATCTTCATGGGCACTGACTTCTACGATAAGGACAAGGAGATCCCTAAGGACTTTCATAAAAAGTATTTCGAATACAAGAGCGCCCTGGAGTCTATAAAAGAGAAACATCCGTCGCTCTGCGTCAAGGCGTTTCAACCGACTCCGGTCGATGAAAAAGGCCATGAAACCTTCAAAGAGGGTGTGGATCGCTACCTCTCGATGCAGAGGGACGCCCCGCGGTCCTTCGCCTATCTATATAGCCAGGCCCCGGACCTTCATGCCCATGAGTACGGCACGGAAAGCATCGAAGTCAACCGGGGGATGCGCACGTTGAATAATGAACTCACGCGGTTGAGACACACAATGGATGACGACACGCTCGTCGTCGTTACTGCCGACCACGGACTGATCGATATAGTGGAGATCCCCTTGTTTGAATTCCACGATTTGACATCGACCTTTGAGCATCTCCCCGCGAACGAACCGCGGATGACGAATTTCTTCATCAAGGACACACACCGCGAACATTTCATCAACTTCTTTAATGAACATTTCTCGAAGTATTTCAACCTTTACACCAAGAATGAACTCCTCTCTAAAAAGCTTCTCGGACACGGCGAGAAACATCCGCACGTGGATGAGTGCCTGGGCGATTTCATCGCAGTCGCAAAAAGCAAATACATGTTCAAACTCTCCGATGACAAGTCACACAAGGCGCATCATGCGGGGATTACAGATGCAGAGATGCGCGTACCGCTCATCTTCTTCGACAAGGAGGCATCCTAAATGCGGGTTCTCGAACAGCGCAGAGGCATAAAGAACATTATCCAGCAGAACCCTGTGTCTTTTCTGTTCATCATCATAATCACAGTGTTCTTCATATCTTCACCAACACTTGTCGAGCTGAGTTTTGACGACATCGACAATGTTTTCTTCAATGTAGTGAACGGCCAGATCAGGGATCCGGAATTCAAAGCTCTCTATGAAAGAGGTGCCCTCAACGGCATCTGGGTCGCCGAGACCGGCGAGTACTGGCGCTACCTCACCGTCATGCTTCTGCACGGAGGGTTCTTCCACTATCTCTTCAATGTCCTTTTCGGCATCTTCATCCTCGGTGCGGCGCTTGAGAGACTCATCGGTTCGTTCCGTTATTTCTTCCTCTTCCTCCTCAGCGGCGTATTGGCCAGCGGCGCAGTCGTCCTCTCCGACATACTGACGAGCAGCCCCATCCCGACTGTCGGAGCGAGTGGTGCGATCTTCGGCGTTTTGGGCGCTTTCCTCTTTTTGACAACGAAACGCCCGGATATGTTCGACCCGCAGGATATCGCCGGTATCCGCGGGCTTATCTTCATCAATGTCATCTATACCTTCATAGGCGGAAACATCTCGATCCCCGGCCATATCGGAGGGCTTATCGCCGGATACCTCATCGCCGCACTGCTCGGACTCCACAGAGGCGGTCCCGCTCACCGGCGCAGGGGATTCCAGGACCCCTACAGTGGCGACAATTTCATCGAACCCGGTTCAATAGATGACCTTGAAGAGGTGGATATCCTTGATGACTACGAGGAGGATGATGAGGACCCGTTCTCAAAATATGACAATCGTTATTAGACATCCATAAAAAAGTCGGTTTCCGACTTTTTTTCTTTTAGGAGTTCTTTTTAATGCTATAATGCATGTGAAAGGGGTTTTGACAAATGGAGACAGCTGTATTCGCACTGATCATCATCATCTTTGTCCTGATGAACGGTCTGGATGTCGTCACGAACATCCTCAATCAAAAGGCAAAGAGACGAGAAATCCCGGATTCGGTAAGCGACATTTACGACGAAGAGTCCTATGACGAATGGTTGCGTTATGGCAAGGAACGCGAACGCTTGAAATTCCTGAAAAGCGGTGTGTCTTTTGTTGTGATCCTATTCCTGCTCGCCTTCGGAGGGTTTCGACTGCTCGCTGAATGGACGATGGACCTCAGTGACAGCATCTACGTGCAGACGCTTGTTTTCATCGGCGTTCTGAGCGGCGCGAGCTATCTGTTCTCGATTCCTCTAAGCTATTATGAAACCTTCTCCATTGAAGAGCGCTACGGGTTCAACCGCTCGATGAGGAAGACGTTCGTGAAGGATCAGTTTATGAAGCTGCTTCTCACCGTCGTGCTTGGCGGCGGCCTGCTTGTGCTGATCGTAGCGATCTATGAAACGTTCGGCGCGAGTTTCTTCCTCGTCGCCTTCATCGCCATCATGGCCATATTCCTCTTCATCAACATGTTCTACACCAAACTGCTTTTGCCGCTCTTCAACACCCTGACCCCGCTTGAAAAGGGGTCCTTGAAAGGGCGCATTGAAACGCTTGCGGCGTCTGAGGATTATGAAGTGCGCAAAATCTCCGTCATGGACGCTTCGAAGCGATCAAGCCGTCTGAACGCTTTCTTCAGCGGCTTTTCGCGCTTCAAGCACGTGGTGCTCTTCGACACTTTGCTGGAGAAAATGGAGGAGGATGAAATCCTCGCCGTCCTTGCACATGAGATTGCGCATTCGAAACATAAGGATGTGATTAAGAACATCCTCATGTCCGCACTATCACTGTTCGTGCTGTTGAGCCTGCTCTACCTTTTCATCACTCAGGAGGTCGTCTACGCCGCATTCTCCCTTGAACAGCTTCACTTCGGCTTCGGCCTCATCCTCTTTTCCATCGTCATCAACCCCATCACGCTTTTCATCGGCATCTTCCGCAACCACCTGAGCCGAAAATACGAATTCAAGGCGGACACCTTCGCCGGAGACAGAGTAGGAAAAGACGCCATGCAACGTGCACTGAAGACACTCGCGAGGGCGAACTACGCCCATCTCACACCCCATGAATTCCATGTGTTCCTGCATTACTCCCATCCCCCGGTCAAGGACCGTATAGAGGCGCTGGAGGCATTGGATGACAAGAAGTAAGGCGCATGTGGCGAAGCTGATCCTCGCACAGATCAATCTGAGACGCATGATGATCGCGTTTTTGTTCATGTTCGGCGTCGAGGTACTCTTTCTCCTCTATGTTGAACGCATCCGTCTGGATGAATCGGCGGGGGATGAACTCACGCTGATCTGGGTCTCCTATCTTCTGCATTTTGTGCTCGCGGTGTTCCTCATCTTCTCTGTGGGAACTGCCTACTACGCGGAGAGAAAGGCCAAGGCTTCGGTGGAATTCAAGACACGCCTGCCGATGATCTGTGTATGGATCGCCCTCATCATCAGCGCCGTCATCAGCATGTTCGACCAGATGACTATCGGGCACATAACCCTCTTCACCGCGAAGCTCCTCGTGTTCGGGCTGCTTATATACATTCAACCGAGATGGCAATGGCTCGTATATGGGGTCCCCTTCGCGATCTTCCTCTTCGGCATCTTTCTATTCCAGAGCGAGACGGACCTTCTCATCACTCATCTCATCAATGGCACTGTAGTGTTCGCGGGGGTCATGGTGGCCTCCACGCTCTTCTACCGCTATAAATATAACGACATCTTCACACGGCTCACATTGAAACGCATGAACCGGACACTGGAGAAGCTCTCGACACTCGACGCCCTGACAACGCTACCGAACAGACGCTATTTCGAGGCGCAGATCCAATACGAGCTCGCCATCAACCGCCGGTACGGCCACACTGCGAGTTTATTGTTGATGGACATCGATTATTTCAAGACCATCAACGACACCTATGGCCATGACGTCGGCGACCGCATCCTGAAGGAACTCGGTGCCTTTTTAACGAACAACGTGCGGGAATCCGACACGGTGTGCCGCTGGGGCGGCGAGGAATTCATGATTCTGCTCAGCCACACAGATCTCGAGGGCGCTCAGAAGCTCGCCATACGCCTGAAGGATTCAATCTCGGACATGGTCTTTCTCCCGGGGGAGAAGGACATCGCCCTCTCGGTAAGCATCGGCGTTACGGAACTCGTGCATGAACGCAAAGACGCCTTTGACTATAGCTATAACCTCGTAGACAAAGCGTTATACGAAGCGAAAACGCAGGGCAGGAACCGGGTCCGGACAAAAAAATAGGCCCCGGCGGGGCCTATCAGAGCGTCTCTTCCAGCGTTACCCGGTAGACATTGACGCGTTTTGAAAGTTCCGTGAACGCATCGATGTGGACCTTGTCTTCCGACTCGATGATGTCGAACGCTCCGGGGTCGTCGAAGGAGAGCCCCAGGGACGGATCCCGTGCCATACGTATCATGGCCGTCCGTTCATGCCCGCATATGATGGTCTTTCCCGGAACGCCCGGCAGCCGCGATTGATAATTCCAGACGATGCTGTGCGTGTCAGTCCGGCGCCACTCGGGATCCGACCCGTCGACGCCGCCGTGCAAAAAGATGTAGTCATCGCGCTCTATAAGAACCGGCAGGTGCTTCAGCCATTCATGAAGTTCAGGAAATCTCTTTTCAATGCGTTTCCTCATAGCTTTCAGGGAAGCCTCGTTTTCAAAGGGTATGCCGCTGAAACTCTCCAGTGTCTCCTTGAGACCGTTGTGGGCGACATTGAAGAGCGCGCCTCGGTCATCGCCCTCTAAAAACTCCAACAGGAAGAGGTCATGGTTGCCAAGAAGGCACGTGGCCTTTTTTTCGTCCGCCAAGCGCTTGAAATAGCGGTAGACTTCCTTGTTTTCAACACCCCTGTCGAAATGGTCGCCCAGGCTGAGGAGGTGGTGAGAGGGTTCCTCTTCATCGAACCCCGCCTCTTTAAGCGCATCCTTCAAGACGTGATAATGCCCGTGCACATCAGATACGATAAAGACCTCTTGCATGATTCACTCCCTTTCAGTGGCGGTGTGCGCCTTTTTATACGTCTCCTGAAAAAGCTTGGAAAAGCGTCTGACGGATTTCTCGGTCGCTTGATGCTTGAACAGCGACCACAGTATCTTCGGTTTCACTGTCGCCATGTGCGCACCGTTCGCAAGCGCTGACTCGACCAGGGGCGGGGAGTCGAAAGAAGCGGCGAGAATCGTCACATCCAGCCCCTCTTTGTCAACCTTGTCGCGCAGGGACTTGATCAGATCGATCGGCGAAAGGCCTTCCTTGATCAACCGCTGTACATAGACAACGAGAGTTCCGGCGCCGCACTCGACGCTCATCATCCCCTGATGGAAATTGGACACGGCGGTCGCGGCGATCTCCGTATCGCCCTTCAGCCGGCGCATGAGCTTGAACCCTTCGCGGGTCGTGGGGACCTTGAGCACGAAAGAGCGCTTCAATCGCTCTTTGAACAATGAGACTTCCTGCATCATGGCCTCCACGCTCTCTGCATTCACCTGGACATATACCGGATTCGGAGCGATAGCATCAGAAAGTGCATTCACTCGATTGAAGAAATGCGCGTTCTCTTTTGCGATCAGGGAAGGGTTCGTGGTTACGCCCCTGAATTCAAAGACCGTAACGAGTTCTTTGACAATCTCCGTATCGGCGGTGTCGATGAGATACATGGTCATTCCCCCTTTATTTCATGATAACGTCTATCCGGAAAAAAGCGAACAAAAAACCGTCCACGAAGGACGGTCATTCATTCATAGTAGACAACAGTGCCTTTTTCGCCCTTTATGGCCTCGGCCGCATCCTCCAGACTAGCGATGATTGCCTGGGCATCCTGCTTGCCGCTGACGAAATCGATCGAGGCCTCGACCTTCGGAAGCATGCTTCCCCTGGCGAAATGCCCTTCATTGATATACGCTTTCGCCTCGCTCGTCGACATGCGATCGATATCCTTCTGTTCAGGAGTGCCGAAGTTCAGCGAGACGCGTTCGACGGCGGTAAGGATGATGAACGCGTCCGCATTGATCAATTGCGCGAGCGTGGCGCTTGAAGAGTCCTTGTCGATCACGGCGGGGACACCGCGGAGTGTCCCATCGTCCTCGCGCACGACCGGAATGCCGCCGCCGCCCGAAGCGATGACAATGTTTTCATTATCGATAAGCTGTTTGATGCTGTTCTTCTCGACAATGTCGCTGGGTTTCGGACTCGCGACTACCTGGCGGTAACCGCGGCCGCTGTCTTCGACGAATGGAAGGCCGGTCTCCTTCTTGAGCGCTTCGGCCTCATCCTTGCTATAGAAGGCGCCGATCGGCTTCGAGGGTCTATCGAACGCTTCATCGTCCGAATCGACTAAAGTCTGCGTCACTACGGTGGCTACAGGCCGGAAGATGCCTCTTGCTTCAAGAGCGTTCCGGATGGCGCTCTGAAGGTGAAACCCGATATACCCCTGACTCATGGCGCCACATTCAGGAAGGGGCATGCGAGGGATGGCGTCTTTCACACGGTTCGCCTCTTCAAAGGCACTCTGGATCATGCCGACTTGCGGGCCGTTTCCGTGCACGATGACCACATCATGTTTCTGTTCGACCAGGTCGGCGATGCTCTCAGAGGTGTTCTTCACAAGCTCCTTCTGTTCTTCGGGTGTCTTTCCCAGGGCGTTCCCGCCCAATGCAACTACGATTCTCATAAGATGTCTCCTCTCCAATCAAAAAAGGGTTGTATTTATGTTTCATTTTGTTTCATCATAAGGTTTAAGTCAAACTCAGAACATAAGAGGCGATGCCTACAGGACCTCCCCGTAGAGCACATAAAAAGCCATCTTGATGTCCTCGTCCAATACATGGGCTTCGAGCAGCGTCTCTACAGCGTTCTCGCGCTCGAAATCTTCAATGTCGCGCTTCATGGCCTCGTAGCGACGTCGCGCCTCCTCCGAAGGGGAGGTGTGGCGTCTTTTCCGCATGAAAAGATGCATGGCGTATACTTCTGTCAAAACATCCCCGGACACTTTAAGAAGGCGTTTTTTCAATTTGCGGCGCTCTTTGAAATAACGCTTGTTCGGGACATGCCTGAGGCCGGTCTCTTCTGCGTGCCTATGCATCTCGAACCGCATCTTTTCAACGTGCCGGACGATTTTCAAAAGCATCTTTCTCTTGGTTCTGTTCATATCAATCCACGGAGAAAAAGTGCTCTACGAATTCATACGGGCGACGGGCATACTCAAAACGGACGGAATCAAGACCGGCCATGTTCACTTCTATATGACCATATTTCAAGAGTCTTCCGAACCTGGTCGTCCTTACCTTCATATTGATGACCTTGTCAAGAGGAATATGCATATCCTGTCTTACAGCCGCTCTCTCCCGATAGATGATGCGCAGGTTCGTCAGTTCGATACGCTTTTTGCGAACTCTGAATATATAACCGATATACAAGATGAAATACACAGCGATCAATGCGTAGAATAGATATTGAAGCATCGCGTCCTGAAATTCCAGAAAAGCCATGTACGCCACAGCCACGATGATGAGAAGATAAAGCATCATAAACTTTCTGAACGGAAACAAAAAAGCGCGCCAAAGCGACATCTTGATGACCATCAGGGTTTCTTCATTGCGTTCAGCCATGTCCCCCCCGCCTCTCTTATCAATATATCCATTATATCATCTCAATGCATACGATGCACTGTCGATCAGTCCGTCGTTTCATAAGTGTAATCATTCCGTTTCAACAGAATGAACAATGTGAGGGTTGAAATGAAGATCACGCTGGCTCCTAAGAGTTCAATGGACTCCTCCATGGGGAAATCGAGCAGGAAAAAACCTATGGGATGGCCGAAAGTGTCCTGAGCATAAGCTTCGGCGATCTGCCACACATCCATATGCATCACATCGAGCCGATCAACAAGCGCTGTACCTACCTGGGTATACCAACCGAACATATGGCGGGACGCAGACAGCATGGCGCCGGCGCCATAGAGGACATAACCCGCTATAAGCCATTTGAAGGCCTTTGGATAAGCGAAAAGGACCCGTCTCAATTTATAGACCGAAAGCAGCATCAAAACACCGAACAGTGCATAGAGTCCGACCTCGACACCGATGCCGAGCCAGGAAGTCAAACGCTCCTCCACTCCGAAAACCCCTGTCACAAAGCCGCGGAGGGAATGGCGGAGATTGCCCGTATCCTCGAGCAGTAAAAGACCGACTGCTACGCCGAAGAGCAAAAAGGCGCGCCAGTGTACATCCTTTTTCACCAGCATGACGCCCAGCATCGTCCCAGCGAGCAGGATCGTGCCGGTGTTCGACGCATACTGCAGAATCTCCGTAACACCCTCCTCCTGAAAGAGCACAAACCAGATAAGTGGGGCGGTATCCACTCTGTCCTCCATGAGGGACTGCAAATCGAACACATTCAGAAAATCAACCAATAGGACAGCCAAAAAGACCAGTATAAGATACGAAACAATTAAAATGAACAGCACTCTGGAAACCTTCGGTGTTTTCATGCAACAAACCCCTTTCATTTCTTATAATTATATACGAAAACGATGACATTTAAAAGCATCTTCCGCCATTTGCCAGGGAATAGGGATTATAATATAATATAGACATCCATCCTTAAGAAGAAAGGGTGAAACAATGTCCGAAGACAAAAGAACCGTCGCCCAGCAACGGGCAAAGACACTTAAAGGACGTATTGAAGACTATCTCGAGGCACGGGAGGACATACCCCGCGGCCTTTACATGCAAAAAAGCCTGCAAGAAAGAAAACAACGCATCCTCGAGATCCTCGGAGGCAGCGAAGAGGATTGGAACGACTACCGCTGGCAGCTCGCCAACCGCATCAATGACGTGGACACGCTGAAGAGAATCATCTCCCTCACAGACGATGAGACCAATGCCATCCGGAAAGTGGACAAGCTCTTCCGCTGGTCCATATCACCCTACTACCTCTCACTCATAAACCCCGACGAAGTATTCGACCCCGTCAAACTCATGGCCATGCCCACCTTCCTCGAAATAGAGGACACCTACAGCGACCTTGACCCGATGGGCGAGGAGTACACCAACCCCGCCGGCAGCATCACGCGCCGCTACCCGGACCGCCTCATCATCAACGTCACCAATGAATGCGCGATGTACTGCCGCTACTGCCAGCGCCGCAGAAACATCGGCGAGAAGGATGAAGCCAAACCGAAGGAGGAAGTGCAGGCTTCGATCGACTATATCAGAGATCATGAAGAGATCCGCGACGTCCTCATCACCGGCGGCGACCCCTTCACACTCTCCGATGGCCGTCTCGAATGGATCATAAGCCAGCTCTACGAGATCGACCATGTCGAATACATACGCCTCGGCTCCCGCACGCCCGTCACCATGCCTCAGCGCATCACCGATGACCTTGTAGACATGCTCAAGAAGTACCACCCCATCTACATCAACACGCATTTCAACCATCCGATGGAGATCACAGACACCTCAAAAGCGGCATGCGAAAAGCTCGCCGATGCCGGCATCCCCCTCGGCAACCAGGCCGTTCTCCTCAACGGCATCAACAACGACAAGTTCGTCATGCGCTCGCTCAACCACGAGCTCTTGAAGATCCGCGTCAAGCCCTATTATCTCTTCCACGCCAAGGCCGTCCGCGGCACAAGGCATTTCAACACCAACATCGACGACGGCATAGAGATCATGGAGTACCTGCGCGGCTATACATCCGGAATGGCGATCCCGACATATATCGTCAACGCCCCGGGCGGGAAAGGCAAGACCCCCATTCTTCCGGAATATCTTGTCTCGAGGGGCAAGGACCATTTCACCATCCGCACCTGGGAAGGTGAAGTGCTCACCCACGAAAACCACCCCACCATCGACATCAAATCCATCCTGAAAAAGCAGTCCTGATAAATCCCACGAAAGGGAGGCATCTCCCATGAAGCGCACCTTCAACATGCCATTGAAAGGGACCGTCCAGCCGATCGAGAACGCAGGGAACGAGATATTTTCGGAAAAAAGACGTGGGGACGGTTTTCTCGTCAGTCCTTCTGAAGGCTATGTCTATGCGCCTTTCAGAGGCGTGATCACGGGGACGAGCCCAACCAAGCACACCATCATCATCGAGGACGCCGACGAGGTCCAGATGCTCATCCAGGTGAGCATCGACGACGAGGTGCCGCTCGAAGAGGCGTTCGTCCAGCATGTCAAGCAGAACGAAGTCATCGAAAAAGGCGAGCTCATCCTCGAATTCGACCCGAAGCTGCTTGAGGAAAGAGGTTATTCAACCACTACCGCCGTCATATTCCTCGGCAAGACATTCAAAAAGAAAAAGACGCGAAGACGCATCAATAGAAGCGTACGCGCCAAAGTGCATTCCGACTGAGCCGGCATGAAAAAAGCCGGCTTTTTTCATGCCGGCTCCCGTTCATAGTTTGAGTGATCTGAGATATTCCTTGAAGCTTTCCTTGAGGGAGGGATCCCTGAGAGCGAACTCCACAGTCGCCTGCAGGAATCCCTGCTTGTCGCCGACGTCATAGCGTCTGCCCTTGAAATCATACGCGTACATGGACCTTTTTTCCGACAAGGTGAGCAAGGCGTCGGTGATCTGGATTTCATTGCCTTTGCCCGGCGGTGTCTTTTTAAGAACGGGGAATATATCGGGACTGATGACATAGCGCCCGAGCACAGCGACATTCGAAGGCGCTTCTTCAACACCGGGCTTCTCGATCAGGCCGTTGACGGTGTATAGCCTCTCATCCACTTGTTCACCATCGACAATGCCGTATTTGACGACATCCTCGCGGGGGACTGTCTGTACACCGAGGATCGACGCGTCATGTGTCTCGTAGGCATCGATGAGCTGCTTGAGGCAGGGGTCCCCCTCGTGATACACTACATCGTCGCCGAGAAGCACGGCGAAGGGTTCGTCGCCGACAAATCGCTCGGCCTTCAAGACGGCATGGCCCAGCCCCTTCGGCTCCTTCTGCCTCACGGTATGGATGTTGGCGAGGTCCGAGATCGAGCGCACGGTCTTCAAAAGGTCCTCTTTCTCCTTCTTCTGCAGTTCGAGTTCGAGCTCGACAGAACGGTCGAAGTGATCCTCGATCGATGTCTTATGACGCCCCAGGATGATGAGGATATCCTCGATTCCGCTCTCGACCGCCTCCTCGACGACATATTGAAGCGTCGGCTTGTCGACGACCGGAAGCATCTCCTTGGGAATCGCCTTGGTCGCGGGCAGGAATCGTGTCCCCAGCCCCGCGGCCGGTATGACTGCTTTTCTGACTTTCATTCTATCCCCTTTCCGTACTATATTTTATCCATCTTCAAAAGCATCTCCATGACGCGCATCTCCCGTCTGACCCAGCTGTTGATGACTGACTTTTTTTCAAGAAGGGAGCGGTTGCGTTCAAAAGCTTCTGAAAGCGTCATAAAGACAGGTTCGAAGCCTAGCGCCTCTTCATAAGGTTCAAGCTTTTGTGCGCCACGTCCCTCTTCAAGATGACCGACATAATAATGCGATGTCATCTCGAATCGCGCATTGTCCTTCATGATATCCGGACGGCGTTCAGTAGTCCTGAGAAGGAAACGCGAAGGGGTGAATGCGCAGCCTGTCTCCTCGAGCACTTCGCGGGATACGGCATCCATGGGGCGTTCGGTAGCATCCAGGCCGCCGCCGGGGAACTTGTAATCCCCAAGCTTGTTGGTGACCATCAGGAAACGGCCGTCTTTTTCCGCTATCGCACGCACAGCCTTGCGTTCATGGGTTGTTTCATAATGCAGGCACCGGATCTCTAAAAGCAGCTCAAAAGGTATGCGCAAGGGCTCTTCCTCCTTCATTCTCCCTTTCATTCTAACGGTTCGGGCCAAAAAAGACAAGGCGTGTTATACTGAAGATAGAGGGGAGGCGAGAGCATGAAAAAAACGCAGCTTGAACTCATGAGGCAGCACATGGTGGAGATGCAGCTGAAAAGGCGCGGCATAAGGGATAAGAAGATCCTGGATGCCTTTGCGAAAGTGCCGCGGCATCGTTTTGTCAACCGTTTCCAAAGACGGTTCGCCTATGAAGACCACCCTCTCCCCATCGGAAGCGGGCAGACCATCTCACAACCCTATATCGTCGCATTGATGAGCGAAGCCCTTAATCTTGAAGGGGGCAAGAAAGTCCTCGAGATCGGCACCGGTTCAGGCTATCAGACTGCCATCCTCGCCGAGATTGCAGGGGAAGTCTTCACGGTGGAGAACATCTCAAAATTGCAAGCGCAAGCGAAAGGGACCCTTGACGACATCGGATATGACAATATCACATTCATCGAAGGGGACGGAAAAAAGGGTTACTCGGAATCGGCGCCTTACGACGCTATCCTGGTTACCGCCGCAGCAAAAAAAATCCCCAAGGACCTTTACGAACAGCTCGAAGAGGGCGGCATCATGGTCATCCCTCTGGGCGGCATGTTCATGCAGTCGCTATATCGTATAGAAAAGCGAGACGGCAGCTATGACAAACACGACCTGGGCGGAGTTAGATTCGTGCCGTTGAGATGATAAAACCTATACCATAACGTTGTTATTATAAACCATATATCTAATATCTGATTATCGTCTAAACCAGTAAACATAGACGAATCGTTGATTGTATTTTTTACATTTCTCAAAAAAAATTTATGCTTCATTGCCAATATCAAGTTGACTATTATCATCGAATACTGTCTAATTCAATAACATTCACAGCACTATAATATAAATTTCTTCACCAGGAAACAGCTTTCAATATCGCTTATGTACAGGAAAACTGTACATTTTTTTATTGTTAGGCAAGAAAAAGGGGCTGTAAGCATGAAATCAATCAGATTCCATTTACTTACAGCCCCTGAATGGCTGTCCTACAACCATTTGGCCATGTTACGAACAGAGCTTTTGTTTGAAAACAATAATCTTCATCTGTTCAGGTCTTCAGTCAATTATAAATTCGAGCTCATGAATTATGATTGCAGAAGAAGGATTGTCGATAGTAATGTTTACAACTTCATCTTCGAAATCAAGGCCGTCAATCACTATGGTGCTTACATCATCATCAATGTCTTCAATCTGATAAACATCACCGTTAATCGTCAAGTCTGCAGTGCGTCCATCACTAAATGCTTCTGCGGTAATCCTGATTTCAGATAAAGTTCCATCAACCTCGAAAACAGATGATAGTGAACCGTCTGGTGATCCTAGTTGCATATTTCCACCTGTTT
>PWEL01000021.1 GCA_003553945.1 Mollicutes bacterium
ATAATAGAAGGAATATTCCTGACAATATCGAAACAATAGTTATTGGAGCTGAGCACAAATGAGTGAAACCATCCTCAAGGTAAAAATCAGCATTCCTCCCCCGGGCCTGGATACCCTCGACCGGTCGCACATAACGGGCATATTAGAGGAGGGCCTGAGCGGCAAGGCAGGGTTTACTTATCCGCTGACCCTGGCTTCAGCACCGGCCGGTTCAGGCAAGACTACAACCGTCAGGATGTGGTTAAGCGGCCGGGAAAGTAGCACCGCCTGGCTGACCCTGGATCAGGATGATAATGACCGGGAACGTTTCTGGTCATACTTAATTTCATCCCTGCAAGCCCTTGAAAGCAGCCTGGGAAAAGGCAGCTTGGAAATCCTGCGCTCATCAAGCAGCGGAGAAGAGTTTTCTTCAGATGAAACATTTTTGAACCCACTGTTAAACGACCTCTTCAACCTGGATACTACCCTTACCCTGGTGCTTGATGATTTACACTGGATCGACAAGGCCAGGATTCAAAAAGATTTGATTTATTTTATCGAAAACATGCCCACCTCCCTCCACCTGGTTGCAGCCACCCGCTCGGATCCCCCCTGGCCCCTGCACCGGTGGCGAGCCAGGGAAAAAATCAAGGAAATCAGGCAAAAAGACTTAAAATTAAGCAGGGAAGAAACAAAGCGCTACATCAACGATATAAAAGGCTTTTCTCTTAACGAAAACCAGCTTGACAAGCTCTATGCCAAAACTGAAGGCTGGATCACCGGCATGCAGCTGATCTCCCTATCGCTTGCCGACGCCCACAATATCAATACATTTATAGATATTTTCACCGGAAGCCACCAAACTGTGTTTGAGTATTTAAGCGAGGAAGTGCTGTCCCGGCAGCCCGAACATATACGCAAATTTCTTGTTCAAACTTCCATTTTAAACCGGCTTTGTGCGCCGCTTTGCGACGCGGTTACCGGGATAAATAACAGCGCTGAATTACTGACAAACCTTGAGCAAAAACAGTTATTTGTCAAACCACTGGATGACTCTAAAACCTGGTACCGCTACCATCCCCTTTTTGCAGATCTCCTTCAATACCAGTTAAAAAGAAGCTTTCCCGGCAAAAATATCGAGCAGCATTCAAAAGCAGCTAAATGGTATCTTGAAACCGGAGAGTTTGGTGAAGCAATGTACCACGCCTTTAACAGCAGTGATTATGAATTGGCCGCATCCATCCTCCATGAGCACTACAAAAAACTAGTAAGTGCGGAAGGCCCCTGGCTGACGATAAATTATTTAAAAAAACTACCAGATAATGTATTAAACAGCTACCCTTCCCTGTTGGTATACAAGGCGTTCACGTTTTTTCTGCAGGAAAGAAGGGAAGAAGCTGAAACTCTCCTGGAACAGGCAGAAAAGCTTGGCTACGAAAACAAAGAAGAACAGGCTGAATATGAAGGAATGCTGGCAATAGCAAAAGCGGTTTACCAGATTACAACTCATGATTTTTCAAAGGCTTTAAATAATACAGAAAAAGCGTTAAAACTGCTGCCCTCCGGCAATCATTACTGGAGAATGTGGGCGGCATACTTTTCGGGAGATATCAGGTATTTCTCAGGAAATCCGAAAAAAGCCCATCCTTTTTACCTGGAAGCATACAGGAACAGTGAAAAAACGGGCAGCCACTACCTGGCTATGAATTGCAACTTCAAAATGGCTAATAATCTTCGCTGCATGGGAAACCTGCGCGAAGCTGAACAACTAACCAAGGAAATGCTCCATACTGTCGGGGAAAAAGGTTTATCCGGCATCCCCAGGACAGGAAGCCTCTGGGTGCTGATGGGGGAATTGCTGCGAGAAAAAGGCGAGCTGGATGAAGCAGAACGCCTTATCAATAAAGGGGTTTTTCTTAGCCAGCCGGAAAAACCATTTTTGGGGGGGTGCTATCTTTTTCAAATAGCTCTTTTATTCTCAAAACAAAAATACCATGAGGCCCTGGATGTAATTGCTACAATAGAAGAACTAACCCGCGATCCGGGACTGCCACTTTACATTACAATTCCGGCAGCTTCCTGGAAAGCCAGGATCTTCCTTGATACGGGAAATTTTTCAGAGGCCAAAAATGTGCTCGCTCAAACAGGTGTTACTGAAGAAGCGGCGATAAAAGGCGGCCGAGAAAGGGGACACCTGGTCCTCCCCCGCCTGCTGATGCTGGATGATAAAAAACACAAAGACCGGCTCCTCGGGATTTTGGACCAGGTCGAGGAATTTGCCGTGTCGGGTGGAAACCACAAGATTCTGCTTGAAACACTGCTGGTTAAGGCAACCCTGGCAGAGCAGGCCGGTAATACCAGGGCGGCTGAAGAATCCCTGGTTGAAGCCCTTCAATCCGGCCGGGAAACAGGCTATTACCAGACTTACATCGATGAGGGTAAATCCCTGGCCCCTGTTTTTTCTCGAATTCTTGAAGGTAAACATGCCGCCAGAGGACAGCTTTTGCCCCAGAGTTTAACCGGCTTTGCCCGGGAAGTATACCGGGCAATTACCCCGGACACAGGAAAGCAACAAGCTTCTGCCCAAAAAACCCGTGTTTCTGAACACGCCTATGAACATTTAATCTTAGAGGAACTGAATCCCAGGGAGCTGCAAATTTTGCAAATGATCGCCGAAGGATGCTCCAACCAGGAAATAGCGCAGAAATTTTTTCTTTCGGCGGGCACAATCAAGTGGCACACCAGTAATATCTACGGAAAA
>PWEL01000040.1 GCA_003553945.1 Mollicutes bacterium
ACACCTAAGCGTAGACAGCAAGTTAACGGGCCGGAAGCGAAAGCTGAAGTTATTGAGCCCCGAAATCCCTCAACGGGAAGGCCGATATAGTGGACTGTATAGAAGGCAACATCAGCTTATTCGATAAGGCAAGAATAGGCAGGCTTCCCCGGGGTCGTAGAGCCTGGCACGTTAAACACAGTTATGGTATATCAACTTGGGAGAACTTACCTGTTCTTCACTAAATGGAGTATGGCCGACAAGCGATAATAAAGTGAGGAGGCCAGATGATGGGTAAGTAGTCGGATTACTGAATAGTACCGTTGAAGCGGGGTAATGCCCGTGGAGGGAAGTCGGTAACATATCACCAACTCTGAAAAGGGAAACACTATCTACACCCACGGAGGTAGAATAAAAGTGTCAACGAAACTTGAAGAGATAGCAAAAGTAGCGAAAGAAAGGCCAACGGAGAAATTTACCTCCCTTGCCCACCTAATCAACGAAGAAATGCTAATTAACTGCCATGAAGAAATGGTAAAAGGGAAGGCCGTTGGAATTGACCAGGTAACAAGGGAAGAATATGCTAACAACCTGAAAGAAAATGCAAAAGACCTGGTAGCACGCATGAAAAGACATGCCTATAGACCTCAACCTGTTAGGAGAGTATACATCCCCAAAGCGGGTAGTAGCAAAAAGAGGCCCCTGGGCATACCAGCCTATGAGGATAAGTTAGTGCAAACTGCTCTGGCTAAGATACTTACGGCAATTTACGAGCAGGAATTCCTGGGTAGCTCCTTTGGATTTCGGCCTAACCGAAGCTGTCACGACGCATTGAAAGTATTGAATGGAATTCTGCACAAAAGACCCATTAACTATGTAGTAGACGTGGATATAAAAGGTTTCTTCGATAATGTGGATCACAAATGGATGATGGAATTTATAAAACACCGCATAAAAGATCCTAATATACTGCGACTAATTGGCAGGTTCCTGAAAGCAGGGGTAGTAGAAGCAGGAATAAAATATGATACGCCAGAGGGGACACCCCAGGGTGGCCCGGTTTCACCAATACTGGCTAATATATACCTGCACTACGTGATAGACCTGTGGTTCGAAAAGAAAACAAGAAAACAGCACCAGGGGGCAGCTTTTATGGTAAGATATGGTGATGATAACGTATTTTGCTTTGAATACAAAGAGGAAGCAGAAGAGTTCTACAAAGCACTAAAGGAAAGGCTGGGACAATTCAATCTGGAGATAGCAGAAGATAAGTCCAAGATAATAGCTTTTGGGAGAAATGCCAATAACAATGATAAGGGAAAACCAGAAGTATTTGACTTTCTTGGTTTTACCCACTATTGCAGTAAAAGCCGAAACGGCAGGTTCAGGGTAAAGAGGAAAACCAGCCGTAAGAAATACAAAGCCAGCCTGATAAAAGCAAAAGAGTGGATTCGCTATAACAGGCATTTACCTAAGGGTATTCTCATAAAGAAATTGAATCAAAAGCTCCAGGGATATTATAATTACTACGGAATAACAGACAATATGCCAATGCTATCCAAATATGTAGACGAAATAAAACGGATGTTGTTCAAATACATGAATAGAAGAAGCCAAAGACGGAGCTACGAGTGGGACAAGTTTCAGCTATTTATGAAGAAATACCCATTGGCAACCCCCAGACTGAAAGCTAGTATATTTGAACTTAAAGCCGAAATAGGCTACATTAAGTGAATGGTGATATGAAGAGCCCGGTGCGGGAAAACCGCACGCCGGGTTCTGTGAGGGGTATAAAGACAATCTGATGATGATACTGCAAGGACGGGATATTGAGGCACTACCAGACGAAAGGGGTAGAAACAGATAGGCCCGGCCTAAACAATATTTGTTATCAGAAAGCTTTATATCTAATTGACCCTAGCACTTTAAAGTATTAAAGTAATTTTTATTTTTTTAGAATTTATTAATAACAACACAAAGAGGTGATCACCATGAAAATAACCGATGGCAATTTTAATAATTACACCTTCATTAAAAAACACCACGACTTGCTCAAAGGGGAACTACCCAAGGTAGCCCCAAAGCTGACAGACCAATATGAAGACATCAACTTTAAAGGATCAAAAGCAAACCACAGGATCAGTTTTGAACACAACAGGGAACTGGATAAAAACATTGCCCAGGTGATAGATAACTCCACCGGGGAAGTAGCCAAAAAGATTATTTCTGACGCAGAGATAGACAGGATGATCCGCATAGAACGGCTGAAGGGGATTTTCATAGACGAAGAGGTTTAGGCTTATCCTGGGAACATCTGATACCGTTAAAGGAAATAAATTACTATGACGATTAATAATATAACCCAATAATCATAACCCCATAGTCAAATAACCCATTAAAAAACTATACAGGAGGAAGGTTAAAATGAAAATAAACCCCTCTAACCCGGGAGTAGACCTTTTAAAGAACCTGGGTAATACCAACCAGCAAAACAAAGGAGCAGAAAAAAAGCCTGAAACCAAAAAGGACGAGTACGTGCCCGGGGACAAAGAAAAGGTCACCACTTACGAAAAAGATATAGCCAGGCTGAGGGAAAAGAGCGAGGAAGCCTATAAGTCCCTGCGAATTATTGTTACCCAGCTCCTGGAACGCCAGGGCTACACGGTGGAGAAACTGGAAAATAAAGCCCCCGACTACCAGGTAGAAGTGGACGAAACGGCCAGGAAAGAAGCGGCCGAACTAATTGCCGATG